>NZ_JBEPEL010000005.1:0-180901 GCF_040300825.1 Streptomyces sp. NPDC000229 | reverse complement strand
GTGTTGCGCTCGATCAGCTTGGTCATGATGCCGCCCTTGGTCTCGATACCGAGGGACAGCGGGGTCACGTCGAGGAGCAGGACGTCCTTGACCTCGCCCTTGAGGACACCGGCCTGGAGCGAGGCGCCGATGGCGACGACCTCGTCCGGGTTCACACCCTTGTTGGCCTCCTTGCCGCCGGTCAGCTCCTTGACGAGCTCGGCGACGGCGGGCATACGGGTGGAGCCACCGACGAGAACGACGTGGTCGATCTCGGAGAGGGCGATGCCCGCGTCCTTGATGACGTTGTGGAACGGCGTCTTGCAGCGCTCCAGCAGGTCGGCGGTCAGCTGCTGGAACTGGGCGCGCGTGAGCTTCTCGTCCAGGTGCAGCGGGCCCTCGGCGGACGCCGTGATGTAGGGCAGGTTGATCGAGGTCTCGGTGGACGAGGACAGCTCGATCTTGGCCTTCTCGGCGGCCTCACGGAGGCGCTGGAGGGCCATCTTGTCCTTGGACAGGTCGACGCCGTGCCCGGACTGGAACTGCTTGACCAGGTAGTCGACGACGCGCTGGTCCCAGTCGTCACCACCGAGGTGGTTGTCACCGTTGGTGGCCTTCACCTCGACGACGCCGTCGCCGATCTCCAGCAGCGAGACGTCGAAGGTGCCGCCACCGAGGTCGAAGACCAGGATGGTCTGGTCGTCCTTGTCGAGGCCGTACGCGAGGGCCGCGGCCGTCGGCTCGTTGACGATGCGCAGGACGTTGAGGCCCGCGATCTCACCGGCCTCCTTGGTGGCCTGGCGCTCGGAGTCGTTGAAGTACGCCGGGACCGTGATCACCGCGTCGGTGACCTTCTCGCCCAGGTACGCCTCGGCGTCGCGCTTCAGCTTCTGCAGGATGAAGGCGCTGATCTGCTGCGGGTTGAAGTTCTTCCCGTCGAGCTCGATCTTCCAGTCGGTGCCCATGTGTCGCTTGACGGACCGGATGGTCCGGTCGACGTTCGTGACCGCCTGACGCTTGGCCACCTCGCCGACGAGCACCTCGCCGTTCTTGGCAAAGGCGACGACGGACGGCGTGGTCCTGGCGCCCTCGGCGTTGGTGATGACGGTGGGCTCGCCGCCTTCCAGAACGCTGACGACGGAGTTTGTCGTGCCCAGGTCGATGCCGACCGCACGTGCCATTTTCGATTCCTCCAGCTGACTTGAGTGGAACAGGCTCAAGGATGCACGACAGCCAGACCGGAGTCAACAGAGTTGAGCCGCTTACGCTCAACTTATGCGCCACGGGGCCGCCCACCGGACACGGTCCGCCCGCCCCCACTCGCCGCCCGGCGGCGCGACCCGCCGCGTACCCGCGAAGCACTACCACCGCACACGCAACCATGCGATCGTTCAAAGAACCATCCAAAAGCCGCATTACTCGCAAAGTTGTCAGGTGTGTGCTCCATGAGCCCCATGCCCCCCGTGCGCGCTCTGCGCATCCTGCGCACCATGCGCCCTGCGCACCCCTCGCCGGATCCCAAGCGGATCCTCGATCTGGCCCTCGGCTCCGCCCTGTTCGCCCTGGTGGCCCCACTGCTCCTCGCGGCCACCGTCGCCACCGCGCTGAGACGGCCGGGCGGTGGTGTCTTCGTGACGGAGCCGAGAACCGGTCTCGGCGGCCGGCCGTTCACCTTGCGCTACCTGCCTACCCGCCGCTTCCGGCTGGACGTCCTCTCACGCCTGCCCCATGTCGTACGCGGTGAGATGTCACTCGTCGGCCCGGCGCCCCTTCCCCCCGGCACCCCCGCCGCCGACGCCCCCTGGCGTCGGAGCGTCCGCCCGGGGCTGACCGGACTGGCCCAGGTGCGGCGGGCCTCCACGCTGCCGTGGGACGAGCCACTGCTGCTTGACCAGCACTACGTGGAGCACCACTGGATCGGCCTGGACCTCGCCCTGCTGGTGCGCGCCCTGCGGACCGTCTCCGGTCAGGCTCACCTGAGCGACGCAGATCACCGCCTGCGCGGCTACAGTGCGGCGAAATAACTGGGTACGCTCAGCACGAGCTGAATAAGTTACCGCTTAGTAGTACCCAACGTTCTCCCACCCTCGCAGGCCCGAGGAGCCTCCATGCAACTCGCCGCGATCATTGTGTCGCTGACCCTGACCGTGGTCGGCGTTGCGCTGCTCGCCCGCGCCATCGGCCAGTTCGTCCGCCACTTCAAGCTGGGGCAGCCCGTCCCCGCCGGCACCCGGACCGACAACCCCTACCAGCGCAGCGTCACGCTGGTCCGTGAGTTCCTCGGCCACACGCGGATGAACCGATGGGGCATCGTCGGCATCGCCCACTGGTTCGTGGCGGTCGGCTTCCTGACGCTGCCGCCCACGATCATCACGGCGTACGGGCAGCTCTTCCAGGCGGACTGGACCCTGCCGGTCATCGGCGGCTTCCTGCCGTACGAGCTCTACATCGAGTTCATCGGCGCGATGACCACGCTCGGCATCGCCACGCTGATCGTCATCCGCCTGCTGAACCTGCCCTCGCGACCGGGGCGCAAGTCCCGCTTCGCGGGCTCGAAGATGGGCCAGGCGTACTTCGTCGAGTACGTCATCCTCACCATCGGCCTCGCCATCTACGTGCTGCGCGGCCTCGAGGGCGCGCTGCATCACGTCGACCACTACGAGCCCGCGTACTTCGCCTCGTACCCGCTCGTCCTGGCCCTCGAGGGCCTGAGCGTCGGCGCGCTGCAGAACCTGGTCTACCTGTTCGCGATGATCAAGCTGAGCACGACCATGATCTGGATGATCACGGTCTCGCTCAACACCAACATGGGTGTGGCCTGGCACCGCTTCCTGGCGTTCCCCAACATCTGGTTCAAGCGCAACGCCGACGGCTCCACCGCCCTCGGTGCGCTCCAGCCGATGACGTCCGGCGGCAAGGAGATCGACTTCGAGGACCCGGGCGACGACGACGTCTACGGCGTGTCCCAGGTCGAGCACTTCTCCTGGAAGGGCCTCCTCGACTTCTCCACCTGCACCGAGTGCGGCCGCTGCCAGTCGCAGTGCCCCGCCTGGAACACCGGCAAGCCCCTCTCCCCCAAGCTCCTGATCATGTCGTTGCGCGACCACGCGCACGCCAAGGCGCCGTACTTGCTGGCCGGCGGCGGCAAGACCATGGAGGGCGACGAGAAGGCCTCCGCCGAGCAGCTCAAGGACGTCCCCGCGTCCGCCCTCGCCGAGGCCGAGCGCCCCCTGATCGGCACCCTCGAAGAGAACGGCGTCATCGACCCGGACGTGCTCTGGTCCTGCACCACCTGCGGTGCGTGCGTGGAGCAGTGCCCGGTCGACATCGAGCACGTCGACCACATCGTCGACATGCGCCGCTACCAGGTGATGATCGAGTCCGCGTTCCCGTCCGAGGCGGGCACGATGCTCAAGAACCTGGAGAAGAAGGGCAACCCCTGGGGTCTGGCCAAGAAGCAGCGCGTGGAGTGGACCAAGGAGGTCGACTTCGAGGTCCCGATCGTCGGCAGGGACATCGAGGACCTGTCCGAGGTCGACTACCTGTACTGGGTCGGCTGCGCGGGCGCCCTGGAGGACCGGGCCAAGAAGACCACCAAGGCCTTCGCGGAGCTGCTGCACATGGCGGGCGTCAAGTTCGCGATCATGGGCGGCGACGAGAAGTGCACGGGTGACTCCGCCCGCCGCCTGGGCAACGAGCCGCTGTTCCAGCAGCTCGGCCAGGAGAACGTCGCGATGCTGAACATGGCGTTCGGCGAGGACGACGAGGACGAGTCCACGAAGAAGCCCAAGGCCTCGAAGAAGATCGTCGCGACCTGCCCGCACTGCTTCAACACGATCGCGAACGAGTACCCGCAGCTGGGCGGCGAGTTCGAGGTCATCCACCACACGCAGCTGCTCCAGCACCTCATCGACGAGGGCAAGCTGATCCCGGTGACGCCGGTCGACGGCCTGATCACGTACCACGACCCGTGCTACCTGGGCCGCCACAACAAGGTCTACACGCCGCCGCGCGAGATCATGTCGGCCGTCCCGGGCCTGCGCCAGCAGGAGATGCACCGCCACAAGGAGCGGGGCTTCTGCTGCGGCGCCGGTGGCGCGCGGATGTGGATGGAGGAGCGGATCGGCAAGCGCATCAACACCGAGCGCGTCGACGAGGCGCTGTCCCTCAACCCGGACATCGTCTCCACCGCCTGCCCCTTCTGCCTGGTGATGCTCACGGACTCCGTGAACGGCAAGAAGAACGACGGCAAGGCCAAGGAGAGCCTCCAGGTCGTGGACGTGGCCCAGCTGCTGCTGGAGTCCGTCAAGACGCCGGCGGAGCCGACCCCGGCCGAAGAGGCGGACAGCGAGCCGGAGCCGGTGAAGTAGTCCGTCGTACGAGAACGGCGAGCGGCCGGACCTGCCCCCTGGGGGCGGGTCCGGCCGCTTCGTTCACCGGGCGGCCGTGCCCGCGGTGGCCGGGAGAAGCGGCGGAGCGACCGTAACCCGACAAAACGGTCACCGTTCAACGATTCCACCCCGACTCGCCCCCCTTTCCAGCCCTTAGGGGATGTCACAGCTCAGCAGCAAAGGAGCCCCCGTTCCCGGCCCCGTGCGCCGGACACAGCGGGAACGGGTACGTTCGGTGACGTGGCTGGATTCAGGATCGGACGCGGCCGGGACAACCGCACCCCGCAACAACAACCGCAGCAGGCGCCGTACGGCAGCGCGGCTGCGCCGCCCCCGTACGCGGGGCCGCAGCAGCAGTGGCCCCAGGGGCACTCCCACGGGCAGCAGCCGTACGGGGAGCCGGAGTACTTCGGCGACCCCTACGCGCAAGCGCCCTCCGCCCCGCCGCACGACCCGTACGCGGCGAACAACCCGGGCCACACCCGGGCGTTCAGCATCCACGACGAGGCGTACGCCGCCGAGCCCGACGCGTACGGCGGCGACGCCACCTACCGGGCCGGGGGCACCCCCGCCCCGGCAGGCCCGCGCCTGCACTGGAAGCAGCTGCTGAGCGGCATCGTGATGCGCCCGGGCCCGACGTTCTGGCAGATGCGCGACCACGCCGTCTGGGGCCCGGCGCTGGTGATCACGTTCCTGTACGGCCTGCTCGCCCTCTTCGGGTTCGACCAGGCCCGTGAGGAGGCGATCAACGCCACGCTGTCGACGGCGATCCCGTACGTCCTCGTCACCGGCCTCATGTTCGTCGTCGGTGGCCTGATCATGGGCGCGGTCACCCACACCCTGGCGCGCCAGCTCGGCGGTGACGGCGCCTGGCAGCCGACGATCGGCCTCTCGATGCTGATCATGTCGATGACGGACGCGCCGCGCCTGCTCTTCGCCCTGTTCCTGGGCGGCGAGAACACCCTCGTACAGGTCGTGGGCTGGCTGTCCTGGCTGGCGGCGGGAGCGCTCTTCACCTCCATGGTGAGCAAGTCGCACGACCTGCCGTGGCCGAAGGCGCTGGGCGCCTCGGCGATCCAGCTGGTGGCGCTGCTGTCGCTGCTCAAGCTGGGCACGATCTGACGTACGTACGCGAAAGGCCCCCGTCACCGGGGGCCTTCGTCGTGTCCGGGGTCAGGCGTCCAGCACGCCCGAGCGCTGCACCACGGGCTTCTCCACGCTCCACGGGAAGTTGATCCAGTCGTCGGTGCGCTTCCAGACGTACTCGCACTTCACGAGCGAGTGGGACTTCTCATAGATGACGGCGCTGCGCACCTCGGCGACCGTGCCGAGGCAGAAGTCGTGCACCAGCTTCAGCGTCTTGCCGGTGTCGGCGACGTCGTCGGCGATGAGCACCTTCTTGTCGCTGAAGTCGATGGCGTTCGGCACCGGCGCGAGCATGACCGGCATCTCCAGGGTCGTCCCGACCCCGGTGTAGAACTCCACATTGACCAGGTGGATGTTCTTGCAGTCCAGCGCGTAGGCGAGCCCGCCGGCCACGAAGACCCCGCCGCGCGCGATGCTCAGCACGATGTCGGGCTCGTACCCGTCGTCGGCGATCGTCTGCGCGAGCTCGCGGATCGCGGTCCCGAACTTCTCGTAGGTCAGGTTCTCCCGTACGTCACCCATGCTCACACCTGCGTCCGATGGAAGTTCTGGAAGGACCGCGAGGCGGTCGGCCCCCGCTGCCCCTGGTACCGCGAGCCGTACTTCTCGGAGCCGTACGGGTATTCCGCCGGCGAGCTGAGCCGGAACATGCACAGCTGCCCGATCTTCATGCCGGGCCAGAGCTTGATCGGCAGGGTGGCGAGGTTCGACAGCTCGAGCGTCACGTGCCCGGAGAAGCCGGGGTCGATGAACCCGGCGGTCGAGTGCGTCACCAGCCCGAGCCGTCCGAGGGAGCTCTTCCCCTCCAGCCGCGAGGCGAGGTCGTCGGGAAGGCTGATCACCTCGTACGTCGACGCGAGCACGAACTCGCCCGGGTGCAGGATGAACGCCTCGTCCCCCTCCGGCTCGACCAGCCGTGTGAGGTCCGCCTGCTCGACGGCCGGATCGATGTGGGGGTATCGGTGGTTCTCGAACACCCGGAAGTAGCGGTCCAGCCGCACGTCGATGCTCGAGGGCTGCACCATGGAGTCGTCGTACGGGTCGATACGTACCCGTCCGGCGTCGATCTCGGCCCGGATGTCCTTGTCTGAGAGAAGCACGCCCCGAGGATACGCAGAGCGCGCGGGCCCGCCCCAATCGGACAGCCCCCGCGCGCCTCCCACCACGTGCTACCGCCGCTGCAGCTCCACGGGCACGGCCACCGGCACGGCCTGCCGCAACCGCGCACACCGCGGACACCGCAGCAGCCTCCCGGGCCCGATCCGGCCGGCACCGAGGTGCTGCATCGGGAACGAAGCGGTACTGAACACGTGCCCCTCGGCACAGCGGACGACGGTGCGCTCCATGGAGTCCATCGAGTCCCTTCCCCAACGATGCGTGGACGAGAAAGCCACATTAGGGGATCAACAGGACACCACTCCACGCGGCACTCCGCCCCCACACCGTACGCCTCAACTCCCGCCACCCGCACCCGGATCCACCCCCCACACAGCACAAAGACCCCGCGGCGCGATACACCGGGGGCCTGCGTATGCGGTACAGTGAGCGACGGTACGGCACCGGTCCTCCGGTCCGTATATTACGCGGGTGTAGTTTAATGGTAGAACATGAGCTTCCCAAGCTCAGAGCGCGGGTTCGATTCCCGTCACCCGCTCCACGCAGAAGGCCCAGGTCATCGACCCGGGCCTTTCTTGTTGTCTGGACCACGCTAGGTGTCGCGCACCAGATCCGCACCAGATGGCCGTTCGGCATACGTCATCCCTCACCTGGGGAAATGGTTACGCGGCAGACGCATCGGCGTGCGCATCGCCCGCAAAGGCGTTGAGTCCAGCGAACGCCTGGGCCGCCGCAGGTGGGTAATCGAGCGGACCGTCTCCTGGCTGACCGGCTACCGCCGACTGAGCCCCCGATACGAAGGCCACCCCCGCACCTACCTCGCCTTTCTTGGCCTCGCCGCAGCCCTGTGCTGCTACAAGCGACTGGTCCGCCTCACCACATAGGACACCGTCTTAAGACAGCCTGTGACAGCTTCTGATGGCGATCATTGTTTCTTGGCGGCAGTGGTCTTGAGGTGGGCGAAGACCACGGTGTTCTCGGTGTACCGCTTCTTGCTGTGGTCGTAACTACCGCCGCAGGTGATCAGGCGCAGCTGGGCGTCGGGGGTGTCGGCGTAGACGCGGTCGTCGGGGAACTTGTCCTGTGGGAAGTTGTCGATGGCATCGACGACGAATGACGCGGTGGTGCCGTCTTTGCGGACGATGTTGATGTCGCTGCCCGGGGAGAGTGTGCTGAGGGAGGCGAAGACTGCGGGGGCGGTCGTGGTGTCGAGGTGGCCGGCGACGATTGCGGTGCCGCGCTCCCCCGGGGATGGGCCGGCGGCGAACCAGCCGACCAGGTTCGTTTCCTCCGGCGGTGGTGCGTCCAGCTGCCCGGAGGGACCGATGGCCAAATCGGTGAAAGGCGCGTCGACACCGATGCTGGGGATGAACAGACGCGTGGGCGCCGACCGCGGCAGCCACGGGCTTGCAGCCGTAACCCGGGTATCGGCCTTGGCTGCGGGCGTCGCGGGTTGACTCACCACGGGCGCCGGCGCGGACAGCGGAGGCGTGCTCGTCGGGCCGGTCCAGCTGAGCGCGACCACGGCCAGTGTCAGCGGCGTGAGCACGAGGGGAAGGAGCCGACGCGGCACACGGGCCCGCCACGAGGTTCCCGAGACGACCGGTGTATGAGACTTCATGGTGTAGCGCACCTCAGTGAGCAGATCTGGAGCACACAGAAGATCGGCCTGCGACAGCGGGCGACTGCGGCGCTTCCCAAAAGGGGAACCGCAGCCGCCCGCTGTGGGACGTAAGCTCATGGGGTCATGCTGCGTCGCCGCGCACAGCGCGGCGGCGCAGCATGTAGGCGCCGGCCCCAAGGCCGCCCAGGAGCACCATGCTCCCGGCCGCCGTCGAGCTGGAGGAGGTCAGACCGCCGCCGCCGGTGTGCATGCCACCCTTGGGCTTGTCGTGCTTGCGGTCCTCGTGCTTGTCCTTGTCCTTCTTGGACTCGTGGTCCTTCTTGTCCCAGTCGTCACCACCGACGGTGGCCAGCAGGCCGCCGCCGGCGTGCACGCCACCCTTGGGCTTGTCGTACTTGCCGCTCTCGTGCTTGTCGGCGTCCTTCTTGGACTCGTGGTCCTTCTTGTCCCAGTCGTCACCACCGACGGTGCCGAGCAGGCCGCCGCCGGCGTGCACGCCACCCTTGGGCTTGTCGTACTTGCCGCTCTCGTGCTTGTCGGCGTCCTTCTTGGACTCGTGGTCCTTCTTGTCCCAGTCGTCACCATGGACGGTGGCAAGCAAGCCGCCGCCGGCGTGCACGCCACCCTTGGGCTTGTCGTACTTGCGGTCCTCGTGCTTGTCCTTGTCCTTCTTGGACTCGTGGTCGCTGCTGTAGGAGCGGTCGTCCTTGTCCCAGTCGCCGGTGCTGGAGGCGTAGGCGCCGGGGGCCGCAATGGCAAGTGCAGCCGTGACGGTGGCTGCGGCGAGAAGAGTGCGAGCAGAGCGCATGAAGGGATCCTTCCGTCGCAGCCTGCGTCAGCTGACACACTGTCGGCTAGGAGTGACCGCAGCCGCGACGTGGCTACCGTCAGCCAGGTATGTGCGGCCCACCACTCGGGCTGGTATCCGGGTGAAGGTTTGTCCGGTGAACGGGTGAAGCACGGGCGTGTCTGCGCTGTCGCGGGCACAGGCAGTGAGCTGAGCCGTCCCATTCCCGGGTTGGCCGGCTACCGTGCCTGTGACCGACTGCGTCCGGGCGCCCTACGATCAAGCCATGAGCGCCCCGACTCTGGCGGAGGAACGTCTGACCTCGTCCAGCTTGTCGAGAACGGCAGCTGGGGCTGTCTGGAGGCCAAGGCCGGCGAGCTCGCCGGGGCGACGGTCGACCTTGAGGGAGTAGCCGCGCTGACGCGGGTCTGTGGCGCCGCTGATCCGGCGGTGGCCGTGGCCCAGGTGCTGGGTGAGCGGGTATGGACCGTACGGTCTGGGCGCTTCACTCGCCCGGGCGCGTGACCTTGAGGCTGCCGGTCGCGTTCAGCCGGTCGACACGTGCACGTGGTTCAAGCGCCCCACGCCGCAACCCGTGCAGTTGGCGGCCCTGCCCTGCCCTGCCCTGCTTCCCAGCCCGGCGGCGGGGCCGCAGCAATCCCCGGTCCACCCCTTGCGGGCCCGTGGCGAGAAGGCCCTGATGTCGGCGATCAGGGCCTTCGCCGTGCTCCCGTTCAGCGCCCCGGTCAGGGTGGCGGCGGGCGAGGATCGTGTCGTCCATTGCTCGTCGTCCTGGGCAGGAACGAGGCGCCCGTCGGTCCCCCACCGCCGGGCGTGTTCGGTGGAGATCGGCTCCAGGTCGGGACGCGGAACCGTTTCGCTGCAGCTTCGCTGCACGCCGATGCCTGGGTGAGCCGCATCGTCGTGGAGTTCAACGCCGCTGGAGGTGTCCGGATTACCCACGCCAGGCGACTTTCCGCCAGGCTGTGCGGGCGGTGTCGGCGTCCAGCAGTAGCGCATATTCCCGGAACGCCACGGCCATCACATCGTCGGGGTGGCCTGCTCGCCTTGCAGGGCGCGGTTGCGAGGCGGGCCGCTGGCACGCAAGCGTGATCCAGTCCCGCTGGTAGAGGTACACCCGCTTGAGAGGCACACCACGCTAGCGGCGGGGTCTGATGTGTAGGCGAGTATCCCCCTGGCGCCGTCCGCGCGCCTGCCCCGGCGGGGCCGGCCACCACGTGGTCCTCTCTTGGTAGCCGACCGCGGCTGGCCAGCCACAGTCGCCTGGACGGGCCACCACTTACGCGTCCGTGAGCGGGCGCACGAGACTCAGCGGCTGACAGCGGCATCCCCGTTCGATTGCCCGAGTGAATCGCTCTCGCAGACCCAGTGCCCCAAGCCTGCTTGCCGCGCAAGACCTCTCTGCACCGCACCCCTCTGAGCGATCCGTGCCACTACGTGCCATTCGTAGCGGCAAACAGCGGTCACAACGGGCGCCGTCCACCAC
This sequence comes from Streptomyces sp. NPDC000229, assembly GCF_040300825.1. Taxonomy (NCBI): domain Bacteria; kingdom Bacillati; phylum Actinomycetota; class Actinomycetes; order Kitasatosporales; family Streptomycetaceae; genus Streptomyces; species Streptomyces sp. NPDC000229. The sequence continues at coordinate 170,351 of NZ_JBEPEL010000005.1, read as the reverse complement.
CAGCAGGCAGCACGTCCCCGCAGTGTTTTCGCAGGTCAGTGGTTTGCAGGGCGATCGAATGCCGGTTGATTCCCAAGCTCAGAGCGCGGGTTCGATTCCCGTCACCCGCTCCACGCGAAAGCCCCAGGTCAGAGGCCCGGGGCTTTGTTGTTGTCTTGGCCCGACTCAGGTGCCACGCAGCACCTCCGCACCACCTGCTCCCTCTTTCCGACGGTCGTGGTCGGAGCGCCGGTAGATCAGCGTGGCCTTTTCGGTGGACTGGCCCGCCCGCACCATCGTGCCCTTGAGCGTGGCACCCGAGCGGGTCGAGAGAGTGCGTCCGCCGTGACGGAGATCGCAGAAGCGGAAGTTCTCCGGCTTTCCGACCTCGCCTCGGTCCCTCCGCCGCTTCCTGCCGAAGCTGGCCGGCGGTACGGCGCCCTTTTCTCCCCCCACGAAGAGCAGCCCGTCCGGGCCCTCCCCCGCGTACCAGTCGAGGTGTCGCTGGAGATCCACCGAGGGAACTCCGGCAGGATGACGATGCACTTGCCCGCCCCTGACCCGGCTCCAGCACGGGGACCCGCGACCTTGCGGACGCCCGAGCATCCCGGAAGGCGGTGCTTCGTGAAACGGCGCGTTGCGGCCCGCTCGTCGCGAACGTCGGCGATCCTTGTGCGGCCATGTGGATGCTGCTCCTGGCCGTCGTGGTAATCGCGGCCGCGAACGCGCTCAACGACGCGCTCACGCCCGGTTGGTACGTGCCGGTCTGTGCGGTCGCGGCCGTGCTGCTTGTGCTGATCGCCCGCCGGTCCGGCCTCACTTGGGACGATCTGGGGCTCGGCAGGGCCTCTGCCCGCCGCGGTATGCGCTGGGGCCTGGTCCTGGCCGGAGCCGTTCTCGTGGTCTATCTGGTGGGCTTGGCCCTGCCGTTCACCCGGGAGGCATTCCAGGACGAGCGGGCTGCGAGCTTGTCTCCCGAAGAGCTGGTGTACCGCGTGCTGGTCCGCGTACCGCTCGGCACGGTGCTGCTTGAGGAGATCGCATTCCGCGGCGTCTTGTGGGCCATGGTTCGGCGACGGTGGGGGCCTGTATGGGCCACCGTCGTTTCCTCGGTGCTCTTCGGGCTCTGGCACGTACAGCCGTCACGCGGGCTCACGCGCGCGAACGCGGCGGCCCAAGCGGTCTTCGGAGCCGGTCAAGTCGGCGTCGCCCTCTCCGTGACAGCAGCGGTCGTCGGCACCGCCTTCGCCGGTGTGCTCTTCTGCGAGCTCCGTCGCCGCTCCGGCAGCCTCATCCCACCCGTGGCGCTGCACTGCGCCCTCAACAGTGCGGGCTACGCGCTCGCATGGGCGGCGAGTCGCTGGTGGGCCTGATGGGCGCACGTCGGTGTCGTCAACGGCGCACTGGTGATCGCAGGACTGCGAGGGCTGCGTGATGCCCGCTCCGGTCCGGTCCAAGGCCTCGGTGGCTGTGTCAGTTTCTGGGGGCCGCTTCACGGTGACTTCGGGATCCGTTTTGCAGACCCGGCATGACCAATGTCAGATCGGGAACAGCGCAACTGGATCACCGCGACGGCGGACGGCTGGGGCAGGCACAGCGGCCCGGACAGGACCACCGCGCTGTTCTTCAACCATTGCCGAGCGAACCGCTGTCAGAGAGCCAGCCCCGCTGGGCACGCCTCTCGCGACAGACGCCCCATGCAGCGCCCCTCCGGGTCGGCGGCCCGTGCTCGGTGACTCGGCGTGGTCGGTCTGTGCGGGCCGGTCGAGCCCGGCGGTGACTTCCCTGGCTCTCGTGGTGGGAGTGCTGGTGGGTCAGCGCGGCCTGCTCGGTGGACCGGCCCGGGTGTGGTCGGTGTGACGAAGGTCGCGGCGCCGAACGGTCCTCAGCCGACCGGTCCTGGTTGCACTGGTACGAGTCCCTTTTCCGGCCCGGGTGATGCTGGCCTTTCGCCGGCGCCGGTGCGGTGGAACGGACGGCGGCAGAGCAGCCCTAGAGAGTGGTAGAAGCGGTCCGGCAGGAAGACCGCGTCCGCGACGATCATCGCGGCGGAGAAGAGCGGCAGGCCCATGAGCACCGCGATGCCCACGTGCATGGTCAGCAGCATTCCCAGGACGGGGTACTTGAGCCGGCCGAAGAGGACGAAGGGGAAGGCGACCTGCAGCAGGACCGTCAGGTAGCAGGCGGCGGCAATCACGGCCTGGTGGTCGTCGACCATCTGGGAGAGCGCGGGCCAGGGCTGGAACAGGTGGAGGTTCAGAGCGTAGTGGAGGGCGGTCCCATTGCCCCAGGTGCCGCCCTGCACCTTGTACAGGCCCGCCGAGCCGTAGAGGAAGCAGACCTCCGCGGCGATGACGAACATGCCGCAGTTGTGCAGGACGGTGACCACGGTCAGGCGGGCGTCGCGGAGATGACGCCGGAGCCGGCCCCCGACCGTCAGTGGAGGGCGTGTCTCTCCCCCGGCGGCTGAGCGAAGCCGGGCCCTGCGGGCGTCGAGGGACCAACGCCGACCGCAGGCGGTGAACACGAGGTAGACGGCCATGAGCAGGATGAGATTGTCCCCGCCGTCCGTCATGAAGATCGACCTGGCGTGGAATGACGCCACCACGACGGCGAACAGCACGGACACCGCTCTGGTCCGCCAGCCCAGCAGGAACAACGCGGACGTGACGACGGCCACCGCGTAGCAGAGCTCGAAGTACGCGCGGCTGTCGGACAGGGTGAGGATGCTTGCCCATCCCGTCTGGTCGAACAGTTGCCTCGCCAGCGCGGGAGTCCACGGCGACCCGGGCCCCCAGATCTCGTCACGGTGCGGAAACTCGCGTAGGAGGAAGACGAGGTAGAGCAGGCCGTAGCCGATGCGCAGTACTGCCGCCGCGTACAGGGAGATCGGCCGCTCGATCAGGAGGGTGAAGAAAGCAGCGACGCGGTCGAGCATTCGCTGCGTCGCTGTGCGTGTACTTGCTCGCTCGGTGTCGCACTTCGACGGCGTGGGTGCCGTGGTCTGGGTTGGGGTCGGCTCAGTCGGTGCCATGCGGGGCCACCTTCCACCAGGGCAGGTAACGGGTGTCTACGGGTGTGGGCGCGGCTGTGGCCGGGCGGTTGACGCCCGCCGGGGCCGGGGCGCCGACGGGCAGCGTGATGACCCGCAGTTGGAGGGAGTGGAAGGAGCCGCCGCGCTGGTCGGCGACGCGTTCCGCCGCGATGTTGCGAAGGTACTGCTGGAACATCACAGCCCGCTCCGAACGCGGCTGGTCGTCACCCCCGAGCGTTTCGAGGTAAGAACTCCAGGCCCGGCGCAGCATGTTCTGCGACGTATGGCTCGGGAAGGGGTTGTGCTCGATCGCGGAGTTGTCCACACCGCTCAGATCGAACCAGCTGCTCACCTGCGCGGTGCCGTCCGGAGCGGTCCGCATGGTCCTCACCGAGATCTGCCGATTGACCGACTCCGGGTCCGGGGCGAAGAGTCGCCAGTTCTGCTCGAACAGCGGATAGACCCACGCATTGATCTGCCGACTGTACTGCTGCGAAATGGCGTTCGCCGGCGCCACATGCAGAAAGACCAGCAGCACATGAATGAGCGTGACCGCCAGGCACAGGACTACGGTGACTCCTGTGGCCGCGTTCAGCGAGCGGCGCGGCGGCCCTGAACCACCATGAGATTCAGGGAGAGCACCGCTGCGGCCTCTGTCGGCCGAACCTGCGGCGGAGTGCTCCGATTCCTTTGCTTCCGCTTGTTCGACACCGCTCAGCACGGCCCCACCCGGCCTTCCCATCCCGCTGTTCATTTCCACTTCTTCCGGTTCCGCGCGTGGCGCGCGGTGGAGTCGATCGACCGTCCACCGCGCGCCACGCATCTCACTCGCGCAGGCGGGCGACTGACTGCTCAGCCCGCCGCAAGGAACTACCTGCTTGTGTGACCGCCGTGCTCACCGGACTTGCCGTGCTGTCCGTCCTCGGCGTCGCCGTAGCCGCCGGGCTTACCGGGCTTGCCGTCGTGGCCGGGCTTGCCAGGCTTGCTGGGCTTGCCAGGCTTGTCGTGGTCGTGGTCGTGGTCGTGGTCATGGCCAGGCTTACCCGGCTTGCCCGGCTTACCCGGCTTACCCGGCGGCTTGGGGCCGCTTCCGCCCGTGACGCCGCCCGTGACACCGCCGGTCGTCGCGCCCGTGGCGCCGCCCACGGTGCCGCCGGTGGCGCCCGCGGTGGTACCACCGGTCACTCCACCGACCACTCCACCGCCACCGGTGCCGCCCGTCGTCACGCCGCCGAGCCCCCCACCAACACCGCCCGTGGCACCGCCGGTCGTAGGTGCCCCGTTCGTGGCGCCCGTGACTCCGCCGTTCGTGGTGGCCCCGTTGGTTCCGGCCGTGGTACCGCCGTTCGTGGTGGTCCCATTCGTTCCGGCCGTGGTACCGCCGTTCGTGGTGGCCCCATTCGTTCCGGCCGTGGTACCGCCGTTCGTGGTGGCCCCATTCGTTCCGGCCGTGGTACCGCCGTTCGTGGTGGCGTCGGCGCAGTCCGGTCGCGTGATCGTGTTGGTGTCCAGTGTCACGGAGCCGTTACGGGCCAGTGCGCGGCCGACGACGTCCGCCTCCGTGGTGGCGGTGATCGACGTCATAGCCATGATGGTGCCGACGAAGTCGGAGTCCGTACCGAGGGTGGCCGAGCTGCCGATCTGCCAGAACACGTTGCACGGCGAGGCGCCGTTGATGAGGCTCACGTTGCTGGCCGAAGCCGTCGTCAGGCCCGAACCGACCTGGAACACCCAGATGGCGTCGGGGTTGTCCTGGCCGTCCAGGGTGAGCGTGCCCGTGAGACCGAGGGTGGACGAGGCCGTGTAGACGCCCGGAACCAGCGTCAGGCCGCCCGCGTCCGGAGGGAGAGCGGCGTCCGAGGCCTGTCCGGCCGCGTTGTTGTAGGCCGCGACCAGGTCGCTCTTGGCTTGGGCGGCCACGGCGTCAGCCGAGTGGAAGGTTCCGTTCACCAGTCCCGGCGGGAATCCGGAAATGGCCGTCCCCGGATGCACCCCGACATCGCCGGTGATGACCGTAGGTCCGGTGTTGGTGACCGACTCGCCGGCGAGAACGGCGAAACTGTCGGCGGTGCCCAGTGGTACGGGCTGCGCAATGGCGTTCGCCCGCGTCGGCGTCACCGCCACGACGACAGCGGCGATCACCATGGCGAGCAGCGCCGCCATCCAGGCCGATGTTCTGCGCCAGTGAGGCGCGGCAGAGGTATTCAGCATCATCGAGAAGCCAGCTCCTGAGGGATGGTGGCGCGATCAGCGAATGCCGGATGTCCGGAATCGCCCATTTCCGACGGCTGGCATATTACGCAGACATCTTGCTCATGTACGTTCCATAAGGGCGATTTCAGCGGAGCCCACCATATGCATCATGGAATATATGAATATTCGGCCGAACGGTCAGGAACGCCGGGAACAGGGCTAGCCGGGAAGCGGAGCCTGAGGCGCACGGCACACGGCGCAGGCACAGTGCGGTGGCTTGAGGTCCCTCGGCGTCCTTTGCGCGACAGGGACGCCTTGTCGGTGCCCGCCGGTGGGCGGCGCCCGTTCCCTGGAGGGGCACGGCTCACCGCTGAGGGGCCGGCCGTGGCACAGGTGCCCGCCGGCCGCCGAGCCCGGCGGCCCGTTGCCCGTTGCCCGTTGCCTTCAGGACACCCGGGATCCTCTGCGTTGCGCCCTCGCGCGGTGAGGGTGCCGGCCGTGGTAGTCGACAAGCATGCCGACGAAGCCTTCCCGCGAACCAGGCCATCCGTCCCGTCCCAGGCGGCTGCGCCGCGTACTCGGTGATTCAGCGGCCGGACGGGTGTGGCGGCGGAGCCGCGGCCTCGAACTGGGGCAGCGTTCCCTGGGGTTCGCGGCGCTCGGGCTGCTCACGCTGGTGCCGCTCCTGATCATCGTGTCCTCGGCCGATCCTGAGCGCGGACGGGGGTTCGGGCAGTGGCTGGCCGACGGGCTCGGCGTCTCGGCGGCGTCCCGAGGAGAGGTGGAGCGGCTGTTCACACCGCCCAGTCAGGCCCTGCGGACCACAACGGCATTCGGCATCGCCGCCCTCGCCGTCTTCGGCCTGACCTTCGCGGCGGTGGTTCAGGCCGGGTACGAGAAGGTCTGGGACCTGCCCCAGACCCGCTGGTGGGCCAGGTGGCGGCACGTCGTGTGGCTCGGCGCACTGACCGGTTACCTCTTCTTCTCGGCGACCACCACGCTGCGCTGGGAGTCCCCTGTCGGCGCCATCGTGGCGTTGCTGAGCTCTGCCGTGTTCTTCTGGTGGTCGCAGCGCATGCTGCTCGGCGGGCGGGTCGCTTGGCGGGGCTTGCTGCCCGGCGCGGTGGCCACCGCGATCGGGCTGCTCGGCCTCAGAGTCTTCTCCCAGCTCGTCTTCTCCCCTCTGATCGCCTCCAGTACGGTCACGTACGGCGCCATCGGAACCGTCCTGGTGCTTCAGTCATGGCTCGTCGGTGTGGGCGTCGTCGTCTTCGGCGGCGCGCTGCTCGGCCGCCTGATCCACGAGAAACTCCCGCGCGTGGCCCGTGCGCTGAAACGGCGAGGGTGAGAGGGCCCGGTCGACGGCGGTTCGCGTCGTACCCGGCCCGTCATCGCGCGGTGGGTGTCTCCGAGGTGAAGCAGTGGCCGAGTTCGGGCCCAAGGCCTTGATAGTGGCGGAAGTTGAAGATGAGCGGGCTCCAGAGGGTGGGGTCGATGTGCTGGGTGCCCGGTACGACGATGCGCCGGTCGGCGTGGACGCGTACGACCGCGCACTCCACGATCAGGAAGTGGCCCTCCGCGTCCGGTGAGCTGCGCCGGACGCGGGCCTCGAGCTGGAGCGGGCACTCGGCGACGCGCGGAGGGCCCACCGTCCCGGACGGTACGGGCGTGAGGCCCGCCGCGGCGAACTTGTCGGGCTCGTAGCGGTAGCCGCGGGCCAGCTTGGCGGCGGGCACGCGGGCTGCTCCGGTGAGCGGGGCGAGCCGTTCCACCGCTTCCCAGAGGCCGGGCGACGGAAGGTTGATCACCAATTCCGGCCGGGCGGCCAGGTTGGCCGCGGTCCGGCTGTCGGCGCCCAGGCCGAGCACCACGGTCTGCCCGAGCGCCCAGGCGGAGGAGACCGGGGCCAGGTTGGCCGAGCCGTCCTCGTTGCCGGTGGTCAACAGGGCGACGGAAGTACCGAAATAGAGGATGCTCGGGGTTATCGCGGTGTGCGACGCCTCGTGTGTCACTGTCGTCATGGACCGGAACCCTAAGATCCCAACCCTTCGTCGGCGGCCGAACTGTCGCCGGGCGAGACTGTTCGGGTGACCAGCTTCGACGGAACCTTCGCGGACGGCCCCGACCTCGCCGCGTTCGCGGGGCTGCTGGCGGACCGTACTCGCGCCGCGTTCTGTCTGGCGTTGCTCGACGGCCGCGCCTGGACCGCCTCGGAGCTGGCCCGCACGGCGGGTGTCGCACAGTCCACCGCCAGTGCGCACCTCGACCGGCTGGTGCGGGGCGGCATCCTGGCCGAGGAGCGGCGTGGCCGGAACCGGCTGCTGCGACTCGCGAGCGCGGACACCGCCGAAATGATCGAGAACCTGGCTGCCCGGGCCCCGTCCCGGCCGGTCCCGGTGCGCTCGCTGACCGATTCCCACCGCCGCCGCGCCCTGGCTCACGCCCGGATCTGTTACGACCATCTCGCGGGCGCGCTGGCCGTGGCGATCACCGAGGCGATGACCGGACTCGGGCTGCTGGCGTGGGACTACGGACCGGCCCTGACCGCGGCGGGCCGGGACTGGCTGTGCGAGCTCGGTATCGCCGACGACCGCCCGGACAGCTCCTGGCGACCCCATGTCCGTACGTGCCTGGACTGGACGGAGCAGCGCCCCCACCTGGCCGGCGCGGTGGGCGCGGCGCTCTTCCGGCACGCCCTGGACTCATCCTGGCTGGTGCACCGGAGCCCGAACCGGACGGTCACGGTGACCGATGCGGGCCAGGCCGCGCTGCGCGCGCGGTTCGGCCTCACCGGTGATGTGCTCGCCCGCGGCTGAGCCCTGACCGTTCCTCGGCAACGACCAGGCGGGTGCCGATCGCGGCGTTGGCGGGGCCGGCGGCCACCGCGTTCCGTACGTCGGTCTCCCGAGCGGCCAGGGGGACGTGGGCGGGCTGTCGCAGGCGGGCCCCGGGTGGCGGGCGGTGATCTCGGTGGTGGTGGCGACACCGTCGAGGACCGGCATCCGCAGGTCGACAGGGCGACATCGGGCTCGTACCGGCCGGCGAGATCGAGGGCGCCCACGGAGAGCGGGGCGCCGGTATGACCGAACGGCCAGGGTCTTTCGTTTGGATCAGGCTGGATCAGGGAGTGGCGAGGCGTCACGAGCCCAGCAGGGTCCGAACGAGAGGCCCTAGGGGCGGCCGGCCGATTCCAGTCCGGGGTGAGTGCCGTCCGGCCCGGCCGGCTCGACGGCTGACGGCCGCGGCGCGCCGGTGTCCGACGACCGGGGCGGGCGCACGGCGGACGGCTCGGCAGCGGCTGTCGGCTCCGCCTCCGGGTCCGCGGCCGTGCGGCCCCAGGCCGTGCCCGCCAGGATGAGCACCACGCCGAACAGGCCCGGCCAGCCCGGCCGGTCACCGGCCAGGGCGATGCCCACCACGGCGGCCCACACCGGTTCCGTACCGAGCAGCAGGCTGACCCGGGAGGGCGAGGTGCGGCGTACCGCCCACATCTGGACGAAGAAGGCGAACAGCGTGCAGAAGGCCGACAGGTAGAGCAGCCACGCCCAGTCGCCTGCCCCGAAGTCCGCGGCGGCGGCCCACGGGGTGGCTCCCGTCCCGGGGGCGGCGCACAGCAGGGCGAACACCACCACCGAGCTGCCCAGCTGAACGGTCGTCAGCGACATGGCGTCCGCGCCCCGCACCGACCGCATCCGCGACATCGCGAGGACGTGCACCGTACGGGCGACGGCGGCGCCCAGCATCAGCAGATCGCCCACCGACGGCTCGCTGAAGCCCGCCCCCTGCGTCAGCAGCACCACACCGAGCACGGAGAGCCCCGCCGCGGCGACGAACGAGCGCGGCAGGCGCGTACCGCACATCCGGCTCTCCGCGATCGGTGTGAAGATCATGGTGAGGCTGATGATGAGTCCGGCGTTGGTCGCCGAGGTGTGGACGACTCCGTACGTCTCCAGCAGGAAGATCGCGGCGAGGATCAGCCCGAGGACGCCCGCCCCGCGTATCTGCGCACCGCTGAGCGCGCGCAGCCTGCGCCACCCGGTGACCACCAGCACGGGCAGCACGACGGCGAACCGCAGCACCAGGACGGCCAGGACGGTCTGGCTGGTGGTGACGCCCTTCGCGGCCAGGTAACTGGAGCCCCAGACCACCGCGACCAGCAGTACGGGCAGATCGGTCAGCCAGGCACGGCGGGCCGCGGTGACGGTCATGGGGCTCCTCGGACGCGCAGGGTGCGGCGGTCGTCGCCCAGCAGCAGGTCGCCGGGCTCGGACAGCGTAGTGGCCGGCAGGTGCTCGCCCTCGTCCGTGGAGGCGGCGCTCGCTTCACGTTCCAGCTGGTGATGCCGGTCGATCAGCGTGGTCAGGGGGGAGCGGTACGCCGTCGGCAGCGACGGGCCCGGCCATGTCCGCTTCCGGAAGCGAGCGGAGTCGTCGTACCGCTGGCGGGAGCCGCGCCACTCAGATAAGTTAGGCAAGCCTAACCTAAGGAGTGAGTGATGAGCAGTCTCACCGATGCCCGCCCACCCGAGCCGTCCGGCGCGGAACGGGTCCGGTCCGTGCTGGCCGCCGCGCGGTCTCTGACGGTGACGACGGACGGGTACCGCTGCGACCTGGCCGGCGCGCACACCCTCGACGGCCGGGCCCGGCTGACGTTGCGCCTGCCGGCCGACTGCCACCTCGCCGCAGCCGTGGCCTGCGCTCCCCGGGGCGACCTCGCCGCCATGCTGCAGTTCACCGATGTGGCGCCGACCGCCGTACGGGACCGGGTACGCGCCAAGGTCACGCTCTCCGGGTGGCTGACCCAGGACGGCGAGGAAACCGGGGCGGGCCGTGTCGAGCTGCGTCTGGACCCGGTGCGCGCCACCCTCGACACGGGGGACGGCGCCGTCGGCGTCGGTCTGGACGAACTCGTCCTCGCCGAGGCGGATCCGCTGGCGGGCCACGAGGCGGGGCTGCTCCTGCACCTCACCGACGACCACCCCGACGCGGTGGCCCGGCTCGCGCGGCTGGTGGAGCCGCGGTACCTGCACGGCGTCCGGCGCGTGGTGCCCGTGGGCCTCGACCGGTACGGGCTCACCCTGCGGCTCGAACACGCCCGCGCCCACGCCGACATACGGCTGCCGTTCACCGTCCCGCTGCGGGAGGCCGCCGAGTTCGGGGACCGGATCCAGGCGCTGCTGGCCGCCGCCCAGGCCTGCCCCCGTCGGCGCCGCAGCCTGTACACCCGGCCGTGACGCGGGACGCGGCGCCCCCGCCACCGGGCCCCGGCCCCCCTCCCGGACGGCGGGACCAGGTCGCGGCGATCATCCGCGCCGCCCCGCTCGCCGCCGCCCTCTACACACCACCGCCGAGGCGTACCGGCAGTGAACGATGCCCGTTGGAGATGAACGACTCCACGGGCAGCAGCTCCTCCAGCGGTGCGGCCAGTGCCATGTCCGGGAACCGCTCGAACAGCGCGGGCAGCGCGATACGGGCCTCCATGCGGCCGAGCGGGGCACCCAGGCAGTAGTGGACGCCGTGACCGAAGGCCAGGTGCTCCTTGTCGGCACGGGTGACGTCGAAGCGGTCGGCGTCCTTCCCGTACCGCTCGGGATCGCGGCCCGCGGCGGCGTACGCGACCAGGATCGCTTCGCCCTTGCGGATGACCACCTCGTCGAGGGCGATGTCATCGAGCACGATGTCATCGACCGCGTACCGCAGCGGCAGACTGGCGACCGGCGCGTCCGACCGCAGCGTCTCCTCGATCACGTCGTCCCACGAGGCGCGTCCCGCCCGTACGTGCGCGAGCTGTTCGGGGTGGGTCAGCAGGGCGTGGATGGCGTTGTCGATGAGGTTGACCGTGGTCTCGTGACCGGCGCCGATCATGAGCACCAGGGTGCCGAGCAGTTCCTCCTCGCTCAGCCGGGTGCCGCCCTCGTCGTCACGCGCCGCGATGAGGCCACTGGTCATGTCGTCACCCGGGGCCTGCCGTTTGGCGGCGACCAGTTCGCCCATGACGGCGTAGAGCCTGGTGTACGTGGCGGTGACCTCGTCCGGGTCGGCGGAGGTGTGGAAGATGCTGTCGACGATGGACCGCAGGTCCTCCCGCTTCTCCTCGGGGAGGCCGAACAGCTCGCTGATCACCTGGATCGGGAGGGGGTACGCGTACATCTCCCGCAGGTCCACGACGTCGCCGCGCCGCCCCGCCTCGGCGATCCGGTCCAGCAGGTCCGCGGTGATCTCCTCCACGCGCGGCCGCAGGGCGGCGGTCCGGCGCGCGGTGAACGCCTTGGCGACCAGCGTGCGGAGGCGCTTGTGCTCACCCCCGTACGCGGTGAACATGTTCTGCACCGCGACCCAGGTGAACAGGGGCCACTGAGGGGAGATCTCCCCGTTGATCCAGGCCGGCCAGTGCCGCCGAGGGTCCTTGGAGACCCGGGGATCGGTGAGCAGCCGCTTCAACAACTCGGGGCTGCTGACCGCCCACGCCTCGACCCCGCCGGGGAGTTCGACGCGCGCGAGGGGCCCTCGCTCACGTAAGCGGGCCGCTTCTCCGTGGATGTCGCGGCCGGTCGGGTCGATCACCAAGCGGTCCTGATCGCGCATCAGCGCCTCCTGCAATTCGCGTGCCGGTAGGGCGCCTCACGCTACGCGCGGTACGACTCCGGAACGAGACCGCGTCGTCCCCGCCACAACTCGCCCGGCACGGTCGACCGTTCCCACACCTCGCTGGACGCCGAGTGGGTGCAGCTGTACCACTCCAGCGCCCCGGCCGGCGACTCGCCGCCGCCGGTACGGTGCCGTCATGGCCGACATCCACGAGCTCGCGATAGCGCTCGCTGGACCTACGGGACGACCTCACCGACGACGAGGCCGCCGAACTCCGCCGGCACCTCGGCCTCGGGCCGCGACCGGAGACGGCGCCGCCCCGGGGGCTGGGCCCTCACCGCGCGCCAGGAGATCCACCCCGACCGGTTCGGCGAGGTCGGCGAACTGCTCGCCTGGCCGGCGGCCAGGACCACCGACGCACACCGCCGGTGCGAGGGCGCCGTCCACATCGGCTGGACCCGGTTCTACGAGGCCGACCAGCCCAATCCGCTGGTGGTCCGGAACGGCGGAACCGTGTGGCCGGAGCAGGGGCGGGCGCCTCGGAAGCTCGCCCCTGACGCGTCGACGCCGTCAGTCACCACTCGCCAGTTCGCGCAGCGCCACCAGGTCGCACGTGCGTGGACTGTCGCCCTCCGAGAGGTCCGCCAGTTCGGCGAGGGCCTGGAGGGGTGACAGATCGCGGGCGTACGCGGAACGCAGACGGTCCAGCCACATGAGCCCGGTCTTGTACCCCTCCTCGCCGGCATCGTCCCGGGGCTCGAAACTCGCGGCGTTCTCGACGTCGGAGGCCCAGAGATAGCCGAGCACCCCGTGCTCACCTCGCACGGGAACGTAACGCACTTCGCCGTCTGCAGAGCGCTTGTACGCCGCCTCGAATTCGGGCGCGTGGTGGAATACGCGGTTTCGGTAGGGGACCTCGAAACTCGACCAGACATCGGAGGCGCTGCCATCGCTTCCGAAGAAGTTCTCGACGCCTGTCTCCGTCGGCTTACCGAAGTACGTCGGGTCTTCCGGATCCGTCTCCGTGCCGAGCGCCTCCGCGAGATCACGCAGGCCGGCCGACAGCCGTGGCGCGTTCGCCTGGTGCACGCCGGGCTGTGCGCGGCCCTTCAGGTCGTAGGCCATCCAGCCGTCGGAGAACGTCACCAGTTCGACGGTGACGAAGTCGGCGAACGCGGAAGCGCCCAGCAGGAACAGGTTCTCCTGGTGGTGTTCCCCCGCTGGGCCCGCGACCAGGCCGACGCAGTCCACGGAGGCGTCCACGGAGCCGATCTCGCCGGGGCGCAGCGCGGCCCTGACCTCCTGAGCGAAGCGCTCAAGGGCCTCACCGGGATGCTGTCCTGCGGAGAGTGCGAGGTCGCCCCGGAACAGCTGGACGTTGGACTTGCCCGATTCGGACACCGACAGTCGCACCTTCGTCTCGCCAATGGCGAGTCGGTGAGCGGCCAGGACGGAGTGCGCGACGAGCAGGTCACGCAGGCAGCGAACCAGCGCGTCCGCCGAATCGTCCTCGCCGCCCCACGTCCAGCGGGCGACCGGTGTACTGGCGATCACAGCGTTCCCTCCGGCATGAACTTGCCGTCACGCGGCACAAAGATGATTCCGTCCGGCGTACGAATGACGAACTGCACGTTCTTCCCCTCGTACCCCTTCTGGAGTCGCCCGATCTGGGTTGCCATGTCGCTCTTCGCAACCTTGGTGTCGACCACGAATGTCTGCACATCCGCGTGGGAGTCCGTGAGCTGACCGATGTTCTTGAACATCTTGTCGACGACTTTGCTCGGGTTCGTTGTGGAGTCTACTCCGGTCATGTCCTTGAACTGCCAGCCGTGCACATTGCCGTTCGCGTCCCGCGCCATCACATCCAGGTCCGTCTTCACCTCGGTGAAAACGCCGGGCTTGATCTCATGGCCGCCTTGCTTGACCTCGAACGAAATGTCGGTGAGTCCGCTTTCGTGCAGCCGGTTGGCCAGACGGATCTGCTCAAGGCTGCCGGGAACCTCGCTCGGCCTCGACAGATTGGACACCACTGTCGAGAAGCCGTAGGAATCCTTGTAGCGGCCCGAAGCGATCGTTTCGGCGATCTCCTTGCCGGCCGGATGTCCGGCCAGGGTCTTCAGGATCGCGTCGACGTCACCGGGCTTGACCTTCGTGCCACGGAGCTGGTCCCGGATCTGTTGTTCCGTCTCACCGCCGCGCTCGAAGGGACCGGAGTCCTCCGTGGGCCGGGCCCAGCTCGGATCCTCGGGCCCGTTGGGTCCGTCCGGTCCGTCCGTTCCATCCGGTCCATCCGGTCCGTTGCCGCCGGGGCCGTCCCCACCCGGCCCGTTGCCGCCGGGACCGTCCCCATGGCCGCCGCCGGCGGGGGTTTCGTCACCACCACCACCGGTCGGGCCGTCACCATGGCCACCGGGCACGTGATCGGCGCCGCCCGTCGGCGTGTTGTCCAGGCTGTTGGTGGGCAGTTGGTCGCCCGCGCCGCCGCCCGGGAGGTTGTCGCCGGCCTGGCCGGTGGGCAGGTTGTCGGCGAGGCCGCCCGGGGTGTTGTCCGCGAGGCCGCCCGGGGTGTCCGGGACGTGGGTGGGGAGGTCGTCGCCGACGCGGCCCACGTCGCCCAGGTTGGTGTCCAGGCTGTTGCCCAGGTGGATGGCGGTGTTGTCGCCCGCGTGGACGGCCGCGCCCGCCATGGCCGGGACCTTGGCCGGGGTGTCGACGCGGGGATTGTCCGCGCCCGTGGTGGGGGCGGCGTCGGGGTCGGTGCCCCGGTCGACCACGTCCGGGGGCGCGTCCTCGGCGCTGCTGACGACGTTGCCGTTCTCGTCGAGGATGTTGCCCTCGCCGTCCAGGTAGCGGGCCGGGTCGCCCTCGCGGACGGGGAGGGGGTTCGCGTCCGGGGGCAGGGTCGGGGTGTCCTTGGGGAGGGCGACCGTGCCCTCCTGGAGGGGCACCGAGCCCGCCGGGGCCGGGACGTCGTCCGGGAGCTTGACCACGCCGTCGCCGAGGTCGACCGCGCCCGGCGGTACCGGGGCGCCCTCCGGGAGGCGGACCGCGTCGCGGGGGACCTCGATGGCGCCGGGGGGCACGGGGGTGCCGTCCGGGAGGTGGATCGTGCCGTCGGGGCGCATCAGGGAGCCCTCGGGGAGCACGACCGTGCCTTCGGGGATGGGCGGCAGGTCGATGTTGCCCATGCCCTTGAGACCGGTCATCACGTCACCGATCTTCGTGATGCCCGCGCCGGCGCCCTTGAAGAGGTACGTCGTCGGGTCGATCGCCCGGCCGGCCTTGCCCGCGAAGGAGATCGCCCGGGCCGCCGCGCCCGCCTTGCCCGCACCCGACACCGCGCCACCCGCGCCGCCGGTGAAGACGGTGGTCAGCACGTTGAAGGTGACCGCGCCGGCCGCGCGGGCCGGGTTGGAGCCCCACTGGTCCCAGGCGACCAGCGCCTTGCCGGTCTCCTTCATGGCCGTACGGGAGTCCCTGATCCAGCCGGGCAGGTCCTTGTCGTCGGCCATCCAGTACGCCGCGCCCAGCGGGCTGGCGGTGATGACCAGACCCGTGGCCAGCAGGCCCAGGCCCTTCCACGCCTGCCCGGCCGCGTCCCAGCCCTGGAAGCCGACCAGGGTGCCCAGGCCCTTGATCGTGCCCCACACGCCGTCGACGACGATGCCCTTGCCGAAGTCGTAGGCGTGCTCCCACACCTGCCACCACGGCGTCGACTCCTCCACCGCGTCGCCCCACGGCAGGCTCTTGGCCTGCTTGAGGGCCTCGGCGTCGTAGCCGTACATGCCCTCGCCGTTGGAACCGTCGTTGACCTTGAGCGCCTTGCCGCCGACCAGCGCGACGATCTTCGCGTGGGCGGCACGCTCGGCGGCCTGGAACTGGGTCCACACCTCGGCGATCTCGTTGCGGCGGTTGTTGTTCTCCTCGACCAGGTCGCCGTCCTCGCGCCACTTGTCGTCCTCGGCGATCTTCTGCCGGAAGGCGACGGCGTCCTGGCGCAGGTCGTCCAGCTTCTGCTTCAGGGGGCGGATGTCACTGGCGTACGTACCCAGCGCACCCGCGATGGTGCACATGTCCGAGCTGATGGTGAGCGCCTTGTCCTTGACCGGCTGCGTCGTGGCGAACAGCTGGTCGGCCTCGGGGGCCTTGTAGAAGGCGCTCAGGCCGCCGAAGGAGCTGTGGACGTCACCGGCGGCGGTGGCGATCTTGCCACCGGCGCCGGACAGCGCCTTCACCTTCTCGTCGAGCAGTTCCAGATCGCCGGTGAAGACCGGTACTTCGGCAGGGTTGACCGGCTGGTTCTCGCTCACTTCTTCCCCCCGAGCTCCTTCAGCAGGTCCAGCCGCACCTGCCGGGCCGCGTCCTGGGCCTCCTTGGCCTGGTCGAGGTCACCCTCGACGTACTCGTTGGTCGCCGTGGCCGCGCCGATGACCGCTGCCTGGATACGTTTCGCCATGGGCTCGAAGTGCGTCTTCTGCCGGGCGGTCATGTACTCGGCCAGCGCCGCGCCCACCGGGCCCGTCGCCTTCTGCGTCAGCGGCGCGCCGGAGGCCGTCGGCCCCTGCAACGGAATGTTCGCGGCCGAACCCGGCACCGCCGTACCCGCCGCCTGAGCGGCCTGCTGCATGTCCGTGACCAGGGCGTTCAGGGCCTTCTCCAAGTCCCCGGCATGCGTGCCGACGACCTTCAGCTGACCCTGCACCCCCTGGGGCTGGATGTCCCACGCCGTCATGAAAAACGCTCCCCCGTACCCGCGTCAGCCGATGTTGTCGACCGCGGCCTTCGCGCGTTGCAGCGTCGCTTGCGCGGTCGCGTCGTTCTTCTCCAGCGTCGTCTTCAGCAGCTGGATGATGTTGCGGACCTCCTGCGAGGCCGCGTTCCAGCGCAGCTCCTTGCCGTGGTACTCGTCCGCGACGCCATCGGCCGCGAAGTCCGTCATCGCGGCCTTCACCTGCGCGTCACGCGCGGAGATCACCTGCTCCAGACGAGCGATCACCGCCTGGATGTTCATCTGCGCCTCGGACGAGGCACCCGTGTCGTACGCACGACGGTCGCCACCCGCAGCAGCCATCAGCAATCAACTCCCCGTGTACGGATCGGTGTACGGATCGGTCTAGCGGCCCGAGAAACGCGCCGCGTCGAAGTTCGCCGACGACATCTGCGTCCGCGCGTTGTCACCCTGCTCCTGGTCACCGGAGCCGAATGCCGACTCCATGCCCGACTGGCCGCCCAGGATGGCCGCCAGCGAACCGTTCAGCGCCGCCGTGATCTCGTCCGAGCGCGACTTGAACGAGTCGAACGCCACCTTGCCCGAGCCGTGGAACTTGCCCTCCAGCGGCGCCGCTGCCTGCACCAGCTGCCGGATCAACAGGCCGAGGTCGTTGCTCGAACCCTGCGACTGGGACATCAGGGTGGAAAGGACCTGTGCCCCCATATCGAACTTCATCGGGCTACCCCCGCTGCGATGGACGATCGTATGGATCGAATGTACGGCTACATGCCTACCAACTCATGCGTCGCTCCTGCAATCAGCAATCACCGGCTTTGACCGCTCTGTGACGAACGCATGACATCGGAGGAGATCACTCCCCTTTCAGGTGCCGCACCAGCCGCTCGAAGTCCTGCCACCCCGACAGATCGGACGGGTCGCCGGGCAGCGGGTAGTACAACGCGGGGCGGGCTTTCGGGCCCAGTTGCACGGGCGCCTCGGTCAGCGGTGTGTTCCGCGCACGGTCACCGGGCATGGCGCGGACCTCCTCCGCACCGAGCACGAAGGCCAGCGGCACTCCCGGCCCCTCGAAGCGCGGCGGCACCGCCAGGTCACGACGCGCTTTGCGAAGTTGTACGAGCATCGACTGCAGGTGGTGCCGGGTGGCCAGCGCCTCGGCCGCCTTCGGCACGGCGTCCACCAAAGGCTCCTCGTCCGGCCCGTAGCCGAACGCCAGCGTGACCTCCTCCTCCACGCCCGCCTTCGTACGGCTGACGCGTACGGTGGCGAGCCCCGGCCGTTCCGGGCTGCCGACCACGACCACCCACGTCGGCTCGGGCGCCCGCTCGCGCGCCACCTCCGTCAACCGGCGCAGCGACCACGGCAGGTTGGCGGGCTCCGCCGTGCCCCACCCGGCCGGCGCCTCGCCGGTCAGCTCACGCCACACCGCCTCCAGCGCGCCGCCCAGCACCAGCCGGTCGTCCGCCGGGTGGACCGTGCGGAACGTCACGGCCAACTGCCGCTCGCCGGTGTCCTCGACGCCCTCCTGGTACGAGGCGGCCACCCGCGCGCGCAGCTCCTCCTCCGTGGAGCCGGGCCCCGCGACCGGGAAGAACATCCCTTCCTGCCACGCCAGCACCGCCCCGGACAGCCCGTCGTAGTAGCCGTCCCGCTCGTCCTGCACGACCCACCGCGACGGCCGGCCGGACAGGGAGTCCCGTACCGCCGGGGACAGCGTGGTGCCGGCCGGGCTGACGATCTGGAGCCCGAGCCCGCCCTCGGCCGCCGCCCGGAACGCGTCCGCCAGCCATGCCGTCATGGCCACCACCGGACGGTCCTGGATGACGACGGCCACCTTGTCGGTGAGGACGTCCACGGCGGGCTGCGCGGCGGCCTGCGGCGGCGCGACGCCCACCCCGTCCGACGCCACCACGGCCAGCGACCGCGCGGCCTCCGGCGGCCAGGCCGAGCCGCCCGTCAGCGACGCCAGCCGGGCCGCGAAGGTGCCCGCCAGCCGCTCCGCCTCCGCCACCCCGGTGGTGGCGCGGGCCTCGGTCCACCAGAACGGCACGGGTGGCGGCGTCGCCCCCAGCAGCCGCTCGGCCTCACCCGCCACCTGCACCAGCAGCGGCGCCTCGACGGAGACGAGCGGCCGGCCCTCCTCGTCGCAGAGCTGTACGACGGCGTCCTCGCCGGCCGTCCTCACCAGCTTGTCGGGGCCGCCGGAGAGCAGGCCGGCGAGCACGGTCCACGGGTCGGGCATGCGCTCGGTGAGGGCGATGACGTCCTTGGTCATGGGTCGTCCGGTCCTTACGTCTACGTGAAGTCGGGCTACTCGGGCGTGAACACCGTCTGGATCAGGCGGTTCGACTGGCCCCTGCGGATGAGCACGCCCCGCCCCGGCGGCTGCTGGGAGGCGTACACGCCCGGGAACAGCTGGCCCTCGCTGCGGTCGCCCGCCATGAGGATCGCCGACGCCCCCGACTCGCGCAGGCCTTGCACCAGCGGCTCGTACATACCGCGTGAGGCGCCCGCGACGCGGCGCGTCAGGACGAAGTGGAGGCCGATGTCGACGGCGGAGGGGATGTACGGCAGGAACGGCGCGAGCGGCGCCTGGCCAGCCGTCGTCAGCACGTCGTAGTCGTCGACGAGGACGACGATCCGCGGACCGCTGCCCCAGCTGCCCGGCTCCAGGTCCTCCAGCGCGGCGCCCTCGTCGGGCAGCCGCTTCTCCAGCTCGGTGGCGATACCGGCGGCAAGGCCCCCGCACAGCTTGGCGTTGTACGCGTACCCGCCGAGGAACTCCTCGGGCACGACGCCCCGCAGGCCCCGCCGCGGGTCCATGACGGCGAGGACCAGTTCGTCCTCCCCGTACCGCTCGACGAGCCCGGCCGCGATGGTCTTCAGCAGATTCGTCTTGCCGCACTCGCTGTCGCCCATGACCAGCAGGTGCTGGTCGTGCGCGAACAGGTCCAGCAGCACGGGCGCGAGCGCCGTCTGGTCCAGGCCGATCGGCACCCGCTTGGGCTCGGCGACCGGCCCCGGAAGCAGGTGCGGCTCCAGGACGTGCGGCAGGACCCGCACCGGCTGGGCGACCTCGCCGCTCCAGGCGGCGCGGACCCGCCGGGCGGTGCGCTCCAGGACGGTGCCCAGGTCGGTGGTGTCGGCCAGGCCGTCCGTACGGGGCAGGGCGGCCTGCGCGAACAGCTTGCCGTCGGTGAGGACACGGCCCGGCTCGTCGGGGACGAGGGTCTCGGCGAGCTTGCGGTCGATGCTGGTCTCGGTGGCGTCGTTGAGGCGCAGCTCGACGCGGGTGCCGAAGTACGACTGGGTCGCGATGCGGACGTCGTTCCAGCGGAGCATCCCGGCGACGACGTGGATGCCGTACCCGCCGCCCCGCTTGAGGATGTCGACCACCGCGTCGTCGAGTTCGTCGAAGTCGTCGCGCAGCGCGCCGAAGCCGTCGATGACGAGGACGATCTCGGCGGAGGCCAGCTCCGGCAGCCGGCCCGCCGCATGGAGGGTGCGCAGCTGCTCGACGGAGTCGATGTTGTGCTCGCGGAAGAGGTCCTCACGGGCGGTCAGCATGTTCCGCACCTCTTCGACGGTACGGGCGGCCCGCTCGCGGTCGGCGCGGCTCGCGATGCCGCCGACGTGCGGCAGGCCGGAGAGGGCCTGGAGGCCGCCGCCGACCAGGTCGAGGCCGTAGACGCCGACCTCCTGCGGGGTGTGGGTGAGGGCGAGGGAGAGGACGAGCGTACGGAGGAGGGTGGTCTTGCCGGACTGCGGGCCGCCGATGACGGCGGCGTGGCCGCCCGCCACCGTCAGGTCCAGGAACCACTGGCCCTGCCACTGCCTGGTCGGGTCGTCGAGCAGGCCGAGCGGCACCTGGAGGGGTCCGCGCCGCGCCGCGAGCTGCATACCGCGCGGACCTGCCTGGAGGGGGCCCGCGACCTGGTCGAGGGCGATCGCGTCCGGCAGCGGCGGCAGCCAGATGCGGCGCACCGGGTCGGTGCGAGCGTTCTCCAACTGCTCGACCATGACGCCGAGTTCGGTCGGCCCGGTCTCGCGTCGCCGTACCGTGCTCTCCTTGGGGCCGGTCTCCTCCGAGGCGCCGAGGGTGTTGTACGCCTCGTACTCCAGGGCCAGCGGCCCGGTGTCCTCGTCCTCGGTGCGCCGGACGGGGCCGCGGTAGGCGCCGGAGACGTAACTCGCCTTGAACCGCTCGTAGTGGCTGGTGTCGACCTTCAGGTAGCCGAAGCCGGGCAGCGGCGGCAGGTGGAAGGCGTCGGTGGTGTCCAGGACCGTACGGGACTCGTCGGCGGAGAACGTGCGCAGGCCCAGCCGGTACGACAGGTAGGTGTCCAGGCCCTTCAGCCGGCCGCCCTCGATGCGCTGGCTGGACAGCAGCAGGTGCACGCCGATCGAGCGGCCGATGCGGCCGATGGACAGGAACAGGTCGATGAAGTCCGGCTTGGCGGTGAGGAGTTCACCGAACTCGTCGATGACGATGAACAGGTGCGGCAGCGGCTCCAGGTCGGGCCGCTTCTCGGCGCGCAGCGCCGCGTAGTCGCCGATGTCGGCGACGTTGCCCGCGTCCTTGAGGACCTGCTGGCGGCGCTTGACCTCACCGGCGAGGGAGGCGTGGACGCGCTCCACCAGACCGGCCTGGTTCTCCAGGTTGGTGATGACACCGGCGACGTGCGGCAGCTCCGCGAACGGGGCGAAGGTCGCGCCGCCCTTGTAGTCGACGAGGACCAGGGCGAGGTCCTCGGGCGGGTGGGTGGCCACCAGCGCCAGGACGAGGGTGCGCAGCAGCTCCGACTTTCCGGAGCCGGTCGCGCCGACGCACAGGCCGTGCGGTCCCATGCCCAGCTCGGAGGACTCCTTCAGGTCCAGCAGCACCGGTTCACGCGCGTCACTGATGCCGATCGGTACGCGCAGGAAGGCCCGCTCCCCGCGCGGCGCCCACAGCGTCGCGAGGTCGAGGCGCGCCACGTCGTCGATGCCGAGCAGGTCGGCGAAGTCGACCGGCCCGGACAGCGGCGCGTCGACCATCGACTCGGCGGACAGCCGCAGCGGCGCCAGCATCCGGGCGAGGCCCTCCGCGAACGGGACGGACACCTCGTCGACCGTGCCGTGCGCGCTGACCGGCTCCTCCTCGCGGAGGTCCTCGATGAGGACCTGGTCGCCGTCGACGGTGATCCGTACGCCGACGTGGCCCGGCTCCTGGACGCGCTGCTCCAGCAGGTGCAGGACGGTGACGCCCATCTCCCGCAGGCCCACCGCGTCGTCGGGGCGCGGCAGGTCGACGGCGTCCTCGCCGTGCCCGTCGGTGACCACCAGCAGCCGGGACGACATGGACAGGGCGTCCTTGCCGGACAGGCCCCGGCGCACCTCGGCCGCGTAGGAGGCGCGGCGGCGCAGCTCGGGGCCGAGCTGCCGGGCGAGCTGCGGCGCCGAGGGGGCGATGCGGCGGGCGGCGACGGGCCCGTCGAACTGGTCGGTGTCCAGCAGGTGCGGCATCCACTTGGCCCACTCCCACTCCGCGAGCCGTTCGCCGGGCACCGCGAGGGCGATGGCCACGTCGTCGGGGGCATGGAGGGAGGCGGCCTGCACGAGCAGGGCGCGCGCGACCCGCAGGCAGTCCTCGCGGGGGCCGACGACGCTGATGTTGCCGACGCGGTCCAGCGGGACGGTCAGGGGGAGTTCGGTGCCGGTGCGGAAGCGGTCCATCAGCGCCGACGCCTCGTTGAGCATGAACCGGTCGGGCGGGGTGAGGACGGACGACCCCTGGTCGGCGATCCTCAGGTCGCGCACCGGCATCTCGCCGGTGCCGACCCGTACGCGCAGGAAGTCGGCGTCGAGCCGCCGGCGCTCCCACAGCCGGGCGGGGTCGCGGACGATGTCGTACAGCGCGTGCGGCGGCGGGTTGAGCACGTCGGCGCGTTCACGCCGCTCACGCTCCTCGGCGGACAGCTCCTCGCGCAGGTCCTCGAGGTACGCGAGGTAGGCCTCGCGCTGGGTACGGCGGGTGCGCTGGGCCTTGCCGCGCTGCGAGAAGACCAGCACGAGCGAACCGATGATGGTGATGACGAGGATCAGCGCGCCGAGCGCGGCGAACTGGCTGTTGCGCACGACCGTCATCATCACGACGGACGACATGACACCGGCGACGGGCAGCAGCGACATCGCGATGTTGCCGCCCTTGCCCTCCGGGAGGTTGGGCGGGGCCTCGATGGTGCGCGCCTCGGAGGCGGCGGGCGGCCGGGTGGTCCTGGCGGGGCGGTGTATCAGCCGGGTGGTCATCGGTCCGCTCCCCCTCAGTGGCGCTTCTGGGACAACCGGAACACGTCCGCGGCCAGCCGGGTGGCGGCCTGCCGGGTGGGGTGGGCGAGCAGCTCGGTACGGATCGTGCCGCCGGCCGCCAGGTGCCGGTCGTACGGCAGGACCTGGACGGTCGCCCCGGTGGCGGCGAGCTTCCGGGCGGCCTCGTCGAGGTCCAGCCCGGCGTGCGGCACCAGTTCGGTGAGGACGACGACGGTGCCCGCGATGATGTGGCGGGGCAGGCCCTGCATCCACTGGAGCACCGCGTGGGTGCTGGCGATGCCCTCCAGCGTGGCGGGCGTCGTCAGCACGCGGGCCTGGGCGGCGGACAGCGCGGCCCGCGCCACCTCGGCGGGCAGGGTCTCGCAGTCGACGACGGTCACGCCGAAGTAGCGGCGCAGCGCCACCATGACCCGCTCGTACGCCCGGGTGTCCAGCATGGCGCCGATCCGGCCCTGGCTGCCCGGCAGGAGCCAGGCGTTGTCGGGCAGCTGGACGAGGTAACCGGTCACGTCCAGCAGCGACATCTGCGGCTCGACGATCCCGGCGACGTCGCCGGTGGTCCACCGCAGCGTCTCGGCGCCCAGCCGCAAGGGCAGCGACCCGAGCGCCGGGTCGGCCTCGACGAGGAGGACGGGGTCCTGCCGGTAGTGCGCGTACGTGAGTCCGAGCAGCGCGGCGACGGTCGACTTGCCGGCCCCGCCGCGGATGGACGTCACGGCGATCTGCCGCCCGGTCGTCACCGGTTGCTGGAGCGTCTCGGCGGTACGGGTCGTCTCGGCGACCTCCCGCGCGGTGGAGGAGGACACGGTACGCCGGACGGCGCGGAGGGCGCGGGTGGTCAACGGCTCGCCCCGGCGCGGCTTCCGCCCGGCGGCGGCGAGGTCCTTGTCGACGACGGGCCGCGAGTCGGGTGTGGCGGGCCCCTGGGGGTACGGGGCGGGGGCGGCGGCGTGGGGCGCCTGCGGCGCGCGGGGGGCGTGGGGCGCCTGCTGGTGCGGCACCTGCGCGGGGGCGTGGGCGTGCGGCTGCGGGGCGGTGGCTGTGGCGGGCGGGGCGGAGGCGGCGACATGGCCTTGTCGCGGCTGGGCGTGCGGAGGCTCCGCCTGGGGCGCCTGGGGGTTCCCCACCGGGGCGGGCGAGCCCTGCTGGGCCGGACCGGGCGCGGGCGTTCCGGGGGCACCGGGGCTGGAAGGGGCCCCCGTACCCTCCTGCGGCGCGGGCTGCCGGGCGGCGCCGGCGCGCAGGTCGCGCAGGACGTCGCCCTGCCAGTTGTCTCGGTTCGGCATGTCTGCCCTTCTTCTCCCGCCCTGCCGCAGAACTCAGAACTCAGAACTCGAACTCGGAACTCAGAACTTGTCGAGCAGTTGCCCGTACACGCCGAACACACCGACCGCGAGCGGGAAGAGCCCCACCATGCCGATGGATTCGACCAGATCGGCCGTGCGCCCCAGCCGTACCCGCACGTGCTCCGGGGGCTGGACCGCCAGGACCACCAGCGGCAGAACCGCGGCCGCGCACAGCACGGCGAGCGGCCCCGCGCCCCTGGCGTGGTCCATCCACAGCATCACCAGGCGTACGACGAGGAGCGCCGCCGCGGTGAAGAGCGCCACGACCTCCGCGACCAGCGGGAAGGCCCGCGCCCTGGACAGGAGCACCACGGTGACGACGGACGGCAGCACGACGGTCCAGACGGTCGGCCGGTCCGCCAGGGTGAGCAGCCAGCCGCCCGCGGCGGCCGAGAGCGCGGTGACGGTCGTCGCGAGGGCGAGGCCCCGGTGCGTGGCAGCGAGGGCGTTCCCCACCTGGTGGCGGCTGACGGACGTGCCGCCCGAGTGCCGGTCGTCGAGTGCGGTGAGCCCCGACGCCATCAGGGCGAGCCGGGGCAGCAGGCCGAGCAGCACCACGGAGAAGACCGCCATGACGGCGCCGAGCCGCGCCAGGTCGTCCTGGACGGCGGCGACGGCCTCCCACACGACGGTGAGCCCGGCGGTGGCCCCGGCGCCGATGAGTCCGCCGCGGCCGAGCGGCGAGAAGTGACCGAGCATCGCCAGCGTCACGACGAGCACACCCGCGACGGCGGCGAGCCGCGCGGCGCCGGACCAGCCGTGCGCGTCGGCGGCGGTCCAGGCGGTGAGGGCGCCCAGTCCGCCGGCGGTCAGGAGGAGCGCGGTCGCCAGGCCCCGGTTGCCCTGTCCGATCCGCGCGACGAGCGCACCGGCCGCGAGGAGGACGAACGTCACGGCGGCGAGGGCGCCGGCCAGGGCGTCGAGTGCGTACTCGCGGCGGGCCAGCAGCGCGGCGACCACCGCGAAGGCGACCGTCGCCACGCCCGCGCCGGCCCGGCGGGCGGCGGGGCGCCAGCGCCAGGCCTGGAGGTCGAGGTCGTCGGCCACCTGGTCGGTGACGTCGTGCACCACGGGTGCGGGCGGCGCGGAGTGCGCCCGGACGAGCCGGAGGACGGCCCCGTCGGCGACCTGGGCCGACGCCAGCGTGCTGTCGTGCGGCAGCGCCGAGCCGTCGGACGTGAGCAGCTGCCGGGTCATCGGCCGGGACGCGGCCCGGTCGTCCAGCAACCGGAGGATGTCGGGCAGCAGTTGACCGATCGGTGTGTCGGAGGGCAGGACGATGTCCGCCCGGCGCCGCTCGCCGACCAGGGTCACCCGGCTCAGTTGCGCCCGGGAAGTCGTTGCTGTGCTCACCACTTGCGGGAACCTATCATCGCGACGTCGGGAACATTCGGGCCATTTCGACTGGTCTCGAAGTCTGCACTGCCGGCGCTTCCCCCCATTCCCTTTGCGGGAGTTACTGCGAGTTCTTCCCGGATTCCGCGGATTTCTCCGGCTTCGCCGGTTGCTCGAACCGCTGCTCCTGCTTGCGCTGCTCGGCCTTCTGCTTGGCCAGCGTGTGCTGGAGGAAGGACCACCCGACGCACCCCGCGCACAGGACGGCCGCGATGGCGATGCCCGCGAACACCTTCCCGAGCCGCTCGTCGGCCGTGCGCCGCGCCCGCTGGGCCCCGAACAGCAGCGCGTCCCGCATTCTGCGCCGGCGTACGGCCACCGACTCCAGAAGCTGGCTGTCGTAATCCCGTGCCATCCGTCGTCCGTCCCCCTTGCTTTGCCTCCGCAACATAAAGCATGGGCGAGCGGCCAGTACACCCCAGGGGCCGCCGGGCACCGGGGTGCCGCCGAGGGTCAGGAGACCTCCGGGAAACAGCAACCCACCGGTCAGGAGGCCGCCGGGCCCGTGCCGGTGTCGATGAGGATGTGGGCGGCGTCGGTGACGTTGCCGGTCTGGACCGCTCGGGCCATCGCGGCGCGCGCCGCGTCGGGAGTCGCGTGCGGAGGGACGACCAGGAGTGTGAAGTAGTCGCGTTCGCCCCGGGTGACGAGGATGGTGTCGTCGCCGACCGGGAACGAGTCGATGTGCACGACACGGTCCTCGATGACCAGGCGTACGGGAAGGTCTTCCCACGCGGCGGCGTCCAGGCCGACGCGGGTGACGGGGCCGAGGTGCTCGGTGAGCGCGCTGATGAGGTGGGGCAGCTCGGTGCCGATGTCGCGCGAGCGCGGCCACCACGCGCCGTCGAGGATTCCCTCACGGGAGTGGGTGGTCTGGAGCCTGAGCAGCGCCGTACCCGGCTTCACCGCCTGGTGAACGGCGTCCGGGAGGAGCTTGCGCGGGGACGGGGAGGAGGAGTCCGGGTTCGTCATGGTGGTGCCACCCGTCTACGGATCCGGTGCGTCGGCCGGTCGGTGATTTCACCGTACTCCGCTTGTCCTCACCGCAGCGTCCGACATGTCGGGCGGAGTAGAGTGAAGGCACCGGGCACTCTCCGTACACCCGCTTTCACGCGGTGTCGTTCCCGGCGATCGACGACACCGGCCGAGAGGCCGGGGGCAGGTCCGCGCCATGACCGTGACCGAGACCTTCGTCCGTACCGCACCCGATGTACGCGTCCCGCTGCCCGCCCGCCTCTCCTTGACCGCGCCGAGCCGCGTCGCGGGCCGGCTGGACGGCGCGTGGTGGCCGCGCTCCCGCGACCTCACCCAGGAGTTGCCGGCTCTGGCCGCCGCGCTGGACGGCCCGTGGGGGCGGATCACCCGTGTCACCGTGAATCCGGCCCAGTGGCCCGTCGTCCCGCGCAAGGTGCCCGTCGCCGGACACACCGTGCACGTCGGATGGTTCAGGGCCGAGCAGGACCCGCACGCGCTGCTCCTCCTCTCCTACTCCGTCGGCCGCTGGGACCTGCTGGTCGTACCGCCGGAGACCGGCGCCGCGGCCGCCGCCCGGCTGATGGCGGCCGCGGCCACCGTGGGCGGCCTCGCCACGGCGAGCGCGCTGCTCGCCGACGAGGCGGCGACCGGTGACGTTACGGACGCCGCGAGCCGGGAAGTCGCATGAGTGACCGACGGCGGAGCAGCGGCGGCAGCGTCCTTGTCGCCGTACGCTCCGTCGTGATGCGCCGGTTCGGCGCTCAGCCCGACACACGGCCCCCCGCGCGTGAGGAACGACCTGACCATGAGCACCGCGGAACCCATGCCGGCGACCGGACACGCCGAGGTCCGGATCGTCGCCGCGTCTCCCGAGACGGCCCGGCGCGTCGCGGAGGTCCTCCGGCGCTGTTTCGACGCCACCGAGCAGCGCAGCTACCCCGCCGGGGGCGAGGGAGGCACCCGGCTCCACCTCACCCTGGACACCAGCCGGGCGGCCGAACCCGCCCGGTCCTGGCTCTCCTCCAGCAGGTCGGGCACCGACGACCCCTCGCACGCGGACGAACTCTGACGTACCGGATCCGGTGCGGTGGCGCCCGTCGGCGTGCGGGCGGACGCTGGACAGCGACAGCGAGAACGACCGTACGGACCCGCTCAGAGGGCAGAGACGCATGATCCAGTCAGCAGACATCCGCGAGTGGCGCAACCACGATGTCGTGGACCCCAAGGGCCACAAGATCGGCGTGCTGGAAGCCATCTACGTGGACACCGCCACCGACGAACCGGCCGTGGCCACGGTCCGGACCGGGCTGCCGACCCGGCAGCGGCTGGTGTTCGTCCCGCTCGACGGGGCGATCGTCGGACCGGACTACCTGAAGGTCTCGCACCCCAAGGGGGAGGTCCGCAAGTCCCCGTCCATCGGTACGGACGACGTTCTGCCCGCCGAGAGCGAAGCCGCGATCTTCCAGCACTACGGCATGCCGTACCAGCCCGGCGCCAACGGCGAACGGAAGCTCGCCCGCCGCTGACCGTCCGCCCCAGTCGAGGAGGTGCTCGTCCCCATGGCGCTGTTCCTGTTCCTGATCATCGTCGCCATCGTCCTCGGGCTCATCGGCGTCGTCGCCGAAGGCCTGATGTACCTGCTGATCATCGGCATCGTCGTGCTGGTCATCGACGTGATCTTCTTCGCCGTCCGCTGGAACCGTCGCTCGCGTGGCCGCCCGCTCCGCTAGGCACCGCATCACCCGGTCGGCCGATCGGCCCGCCCCCGGCCGGCGTGGTCCGGACGGGAGGGGCGGGACGGGCCAGGCGGTGACGCGCTGGTCCCCCGCGGCGAGGACACCCTCGCGCGGGCGGCGGCGACGCTGCGGACCGGCAGGCCCGGGCTCGCCGTGGGATCTGTGAGGTGCCGGGGACTTCGACGTCCAGCTCACCGAGCTGCTGCCGACCGTCGCCGGCGGGGCCCCCGGACCACTGGCTGGAGCAGGTGACAGCGCGCCGGCGCTGTCGCGGGCGGGCAAGGGCGCGCTGCTCCCACCCGCGCCCACGTGGATCAACATTCAATTGTTGAAAACGATTGTCATTGTGTTACGGTCCCGTCCGCCCCCGCTGCTCGTCCCTGCCCGGAAGGGTTCCCGTGCGCCTGCCCGCCCGTCTCCTCCCCACCGCCGCCATGGTCTGCGCGTCCGTCCTGCTCACCGGCTGCTTCAGCGCCTCGGGCGGTGACGGCGCACACGGCGGTCAAGGCGGACCCGACGGTCACGGGAAGCGCATCCGCGTGGCGATGATGAACCCGCCGCGCTCCGGGCTCTCCCCGCTCTCCGACGACGCCTTCAAACTCTCCCGCTGGTCCACCGCCGAGACCCTCGTCACCCTCGACGCCAACGGCGACCCCCGGCCCGCGCTGGCCACCTCCTGGCGGCAGACCGGCCGGACCTGGACCTTCACCGTCCGCGACGGCGTCACCTTCCACGACGGCAGCCCGCTCACCGCCCGGGCCGTCGCGAACTCCCTCACCAAGGCCGCGACCGCCTCGCCCAAGCCCCGCATCCTCGACGGCGTCGACCTCCGGGTGAAGACCTCGGGCCGGTCGGTCACCGTCACCACCGCCGCCCCCGACCCGCTCCTCCCGCAGCGGCTCAGCTCGCCCCAGCTGTCGATCCTTTCGGCCAAGGCGTACCGCGGGAAGACGGTCAGCCCCGTCGGCACCGGCACCGGCGCGTTCCGGCTCACCAGGGTCGACGGCACCTCGTCCGCCGCCCTCGACCGGTACGACGGCTACTGGGGAACGAAGGCCAAGGCGCCCGGCATCGACGTCACCTTCGTACCGGACGGCACCGCCCGCGCCGCCGCGCTGCGCAGCGGGGAGGCCGACATCGTGGAGGCCGTACCGGTCTCGCAGGCCGCGCTCCTCGACCCGGAACTGATCACCGAGGTGCCGATGCCTCGCACCAACACCCTTTACCTCAACACCGCCAAGGGCCCCTTCAAGGACGCCGGGCTCCGGTCCGCCGCCCGTGCCGCCATCGATGCGAAGGCTCTTGTCGAGGGCGTGTACGAGGGACGGGCCGACGTCGCCCGGGGCCTGCTCGGACCGGCCCTCCCGTGGGCCGCCCCCCTCCGCTCGGAACCCGGGCGCGCCAAGGCCGCCGACCCGGACGGCGCCGCCATCACCATCGGCACCTTCACCGACCGCGCCGAGCTGCCCGAGGTCGCCCAGACCCTCCAGCAGCAGCTCCAGAAGGCGGGCTTCCGGGTCGAGCTGGAAGTGCGCGAGTACGCGAACATCGAAACCGACGCGCTGGCAGGCGAGTTCGACGCGTTCATCCTGTCCCGGGCCACCGTCCTCGACTCCGGCGACCCCGCCGCCTACCTCTACAGCGACTTCGCGTCCCGGGGCTCCTTCAACATCTCCCAGCTCGCCGACCCCACCGTCGACAAGGCCCTGGACAAGGCCGCCGCGACGAAGGCCGGTGACGCCCGCCGCCGGGCCGTGATGGCCGCCGAGGCCGCCGTACTCGCCACCGACGCCGCGATCCCGATGCTGCACGAGCGGGTCGTCCAGGGCGACGCGGCCGGTGTCGTGGGCGCCGAGCACGACCCGCGCGAGCGGCTGCTCGTCACGCCCGCGACGTACGTCAAGTGAGCGCGGGGGTCGCGCGGGGCGCCGGGACCGCCGGGGCGCTCGCCGCCGTCCTCGCGGTGGTCGGGCTGCTGCCCTGGCTGTCGGGCCGGGACCCGGCGCTCACGGTGCTGCGCGCCCGGTCCGCCGAGCAAGAAGCCACGCCCGAGGCGCTGGACGCCATCCGTGCCGACCTCGGGCTGGACGCCGGGCCGCTGTCGCTGCTGGGCGGCTGGGCCGCCGGGCTCGTCCGGGGCGACCTCGGCACCTCGTGGGTGTCCGGCACCGACGTCCTGCCGTCCGTGGTCACCGGGCTCCAGGTGTCGCTGGGGCTGATGGGCGCCGCGCTCGCGGTCGCCCTGGTCGTGGCGGTCGCCCTCGCCGCACCGGTCCTGGTGCGCGGGCGGGGCACGTCCGGGACGTTCGCGGCGATGCTCGCGGCCGTGCCCGAATTCCTGCTGGCCACCGTGGTGTTGGTCGTCGCCGGGGTGTGGCTCGGCCTGCTGCCCACGTCCGGCTGGGAAGGACCCACGCACCTGGTGGCGCCCGCCGTCGCGCTCGGTGTCCCGGCGGGCGGGCTGCTGGGGCGGCTGGTCGCCGACGCGCTGCCCGCCGTGCTCGACGAGCGGTGGGTGGAGCTGTGGCGCGGGGCGGGCGTGTCCCGGGCACGGGTCGCGCTGGCCGCGCTGCGTCGCATACTGCCGCCGCTGGTGCCGCAGTTCGGCATGGTCGCGGTGGGCCTCACGGGCGGGGCGGTCGCGGTGGAGACGGTGTTCGCGGTGCCCGGCATCGGACGTACGTCCCTGGGCGCGGCCAAGTCCCAGGACCTCCCGCTGCTCCAAGGCTCCGTGCTGGCACTGCTGGCGCTGGGCCTGGCCGTCGGGGCGCTCGCCGCCCTGGTACGGCGGCGGCTGCTGGGGCCGGGGCTGCGGGACGCGGGCCTGACGCTGCCCGCCGCGCGGCCGGTACGGGTCGCCCCCGCCGTACCGGTGGTCCTCGCGGTGGTGCTGGTGGCCGTCATCGGGTGGGGGCTGCTGCGTGACCCGTACACCGTCGACACCGCCGCCCGGCTCGCCCCGCCGTCCCTCGTACACCCGCTGGGCGCGGACGGCCTCGGCCGTGACGTGCTCGCCCGGCTCGGGCACGGGGCGGCGGCGACGGTCGGCACGGCGGCGGCCGTGTGCGCGCTCAGCTGGCTGCTGGCCGTGGCCCTGGGCTTCGTCCCGCACATGACGTCCGGTCTCTCCGACATCGCCAACGCCCTGCCGCCGGTGATCGTCGGCATCCTCGTCGCCGCCGTCCTCGGCCCCGGCACGGGCGGTGCCGCGCTCGCCGTGGCGCTGATCTCCTGGCCCCCGCTCGCCGCCCATGCGGCGGCCCTGGTCCAGGAGGTGCGGGCGTCGGGCTTCCTGCTCGCCCAGAAGGCGATCGGGGCGACACCCGGCTGGATCCTGTGGCGGCACGTGCTCCCGTCCACCGCCGCCCCCGTCGCCCGCCACGCCGTGCTGCGGCTGCCGGGCATGGCCCTCGCCCTGGCCTCGCTGGGCTTCCTCGGCCTGGGCGCCCAGCCGCCCGCCCCGGAGTGGGGACTCCTGCTGGACGAGTCCCGCGCCTATGTGGAACGCGCGCCCTGGGCGGCGCTGGCCCCCGCCCTGGCCCTGGCGCTGCTGGCCGGCCTGGCGGTGTCATTGTCCGCGTACACCAGGAAGGCGCCCTTCCATGGCGGCTGAACCACTCCTCTCCGTACGCGACCTCTCGGTGGCCTTCGGGGCCGTCGAGGCGGTGCGCGGGCTCACCTTCGACGTGTACGACGGTGACGTCCTCGCCCTCGTCGGCGAGTCCGGCGCCGGAAAGTCCCTGACCGCGCGAGCCCTGCTCGGCATGGCGCCGCGCGGCGCGACGGTGGGCGGCAGCGTCCGGCTGCGGAAGGCCGACGGGGCCGACGAGCCGGTGGGCGCGCGGGCGGACCGGCTCTGGGGACGCCGGGTGGCCCTGGTACCGCAGGACGCGCTGTCCGCGCTGTCACCCGTGCACCCGGTAGGCGACCAACTGGCCGCCGCCGTCCGTTCCGTGACCGGCCTGTCCCGCAAGGACGCCCGGGCCAGGGCCGCCCTCGCCCTGGAGCGCGTCGGCATCCCGGCCGCCCGGTGCCGCGCGTATCCGCACGAGCTGTCCGGCGGGATGCGGCAGCGTGCCGTGATCGCCATGGCGACGGTCAACGAGCCCGAGCTGATCGTCGCCGACGAGCCGACCACCGCCCTCGACCCGGACCTGCGGGAACAGGTCCTCCACGTTCTCGCCGAGCAACGGGAGGCGGCGGGCGCTGCGCTCGTCCTCGTCACCCACGACCTGGACGCGGTGCGCGCGCACGCCGGCCGGGTGCTGGTGATGTACGCCGGAGGGCACGTCGAATCGGGCCCGGTGGACCGGGTGTTCGGCCGGCCCCGCGGCCCGTACACCGCCGGGCTCCTCGCCGCGCTGACGCCCGTGGAGCGCGGCCGCCGCCTGCCCGTGATCGCCGGATCCCCGCCCGCGCCGGGCGCGCTGCCGTCCGGGTGCGCGTTCGCGCCGCGCTGCCCGCTCGCCGACGACCGCTGCCTTACCGAACGCCCGGAGCCGCAGGCCGTGGGCGGCCGTGGGGGCGGCCACGAGGTCGTCCACGAGGTGTCCTGTCACCGCTGGGACGCCGTGCCCGAATCCGCCGCCGGCCTGTTCGCCGGGGAGCACGCATGAGCGACGCCCTGCTGGACGTCCGTGACCTGGTCGTACGGTACGGACCGCATCTCGCCGTCGACCACGTCTCCTTCAGCCTGGGTGCCGGGGAGACCCTCGCCCTGGTCGGCCCGTCCGGCTGCGGCAAGTCCTCCACCGCCACCGCCGTGCTCCAGCTGCGCCGCCCGGCCGCCGGTGAGGTGTGGTTCGACGGCCACGAGCTGACCCGGCTCGGCGAGCGCGAGCTGCGGCCGCTGCGCCCCGCGATGCAGCCCGTCTTCCAGGACCCGTACGGCTCCCTCAGCCCGCGCCGCACCATCCGTGACGCCGTCGCCGAACCGCTGCGCGTCCAGCGCCGCTGGGACGCCGGCACCGGTCCGGCCCGGGTCGCCGAACTGCTCGACCTGGTCGGCCTGGACGACACCGTCCACGGCCGCCGGCTGCCGCACGAACTGTCCGGTGGCCAGTGCCAGCGCGCCGGAATCGCCCGGGCCCTGGCGAGCGGGCCGAAGCTGCTCGTCCTCGACGAACCGGTCTCCGCGCTCGACCCCTCCGTCCGCGCCGGGATCCTCAACCTCCTCTCCGACCTCCAGGAACGTCTCCGGCTCGGCTACCTCTTCATCTGCCACGACATGGCCCTGGTACGGCACTTCGCCGACCGGACCGCCGAGATGCGGGCGGGCCGCATCGAACGGATCACCACCCCATGAGCCCTCTCGCCCGCCTCCTCATCGGCAGCCAGTTCGCGTTCAACGTCGGCTTCTTCGCCGTTCTCCCCTACCTCGCCGACCACTTGAGCGACTCCCTCGGGCTGGGCGGCTGGCT
The DNA here is from genome assembly GCF_040300825.1 of Streptomyces sp. NPDC000229. Classification (NCBI taxonomy): domain Bacteria; kingdom Bacillati; phylum Actinomycetota; class Actinomycetes; order Kitasatosporales; family Streptomycetaceae; genus Streptomyces; species Streptomyces sp. NPDC000229. Next base: position 136,648 of record NZ_JBEPEL010000005.1, on the reverse strand, counting down.
GGTCGGCCTGGTCCTGGGCCTGCGCACCTTCAGCCAGCAGGGCCTGTTCGTGGTCGGCGGCGCCCTCACCGACCGGTACGGCCCGCGCCCGGTGGTGCTGGCCGGGTGCACCCTGCGGGTGACCGGGTTCCTGTGGCTGGCGGTCGCGGACTCGGTGTGGACGGTGACCGGCGCCGTCCTGCTGGTGGGTTTCGCCGCTGCGCTGTTCTCACCCGCCGTGGAGTCGGAGATCGCGCGGGAGGCGGTACGCCACGAGACGACGACCGGGACCGCGCGCACCCGCCTGCTCGCCCGCTTCTCGGCGGGGGGCCAGGCGGGCGCGCTGATCGGGCCGGTGCTGGGCGTCCTGCTGCTCCACGGGGGTTTCGGCGCGGCCTGCGTGGCCGGGGCGGCGGTCTTCGCCCTCGTACTCGCGGGCCACTGGCGGCTGATGCCGCACCGGGAGCCGCGCGGCACGGTCCACCACCGGGCCGCTTCCCCGTCCGCCCTGCACGAACTCCTTGGCCACCGCCGCTTCCTGGCTCTCGCCCTCGCGTACTCCTGCTATCTGCTGGCCTACAACCAGCTGTATCTGGCGCTGCCCGCCGAGCTGGAGCGGGCGACGGGCTCGCAGGCCGCGCTCGGGTGGCTGTTCGCCCTGTCGTCGGTGCTCGTGGTGGCGGGGCAACTCCCGCTGGAGCGCTGGGCGGCGCCCCGCCTGTCGTGGGGCGCCTCGGTCCGTACGGGGCTGCTGCTGATCGCCGCCTCGTTCGCGGCGGCCGGGGCGCTGCGGCCCGTGGGCGGGGTGTGGCCGTCACTGGCCTTCGTGGTGCTGCTGACGGCCGGCCAGATGCTGGTGGTGCCCGCCACCCGCGCATGGCTGCCGGACCTGGCCGACGAGCGCCGGCTCGGGCTGTACACGGGCGCGTTGTCGTCCCTGTCGGGCCTGGTGGTGCTGGCGGGAGGCGCTCCGGCCGGGGCCCTGGTGGAGCTGGGCGGGGTCTGGCCGTGGGCTGCTCTGGCTGCGGTGCCGCTGGCGGGGCTGGCCCTGGTCCCCCGCCGGCCGCGCGGTGCCGCGACCGGCTTGGGCGCCGGTGCCGTCGGTCCCCCGGCCTCCCCGGAGGAGTGCCCGGGTGGGGCCGGCCGAGGCCGGTGACGGCCCCCGGCGGGGCACAGCCCGGTGGCCCCGCGCGCGGCGGCGGTTGCCCGGCCCCGCACCGGTCGACCGGCGCCGCGTTACCGCCATCCGGTGCCACAGCCGCCCTGGACCGTGCCTTCCGGCCACGTGGCGGCGTTGTCCGGGTACCGCAGGACGATCGCGAACCGGAAAGAAGCTCATGACCAGGACCCGCCGCGTCACCGCCCGTATCGTCGCCACCACGGCCGCCACCGCCACCCTCGCCCTCGGCGGCGCCGCCACCGCCCAGGCGGCGGCCGCCGACCCGCTGAGCGGCCTCACCGGCGGCGCGCCCGCAGGTCTCCCCGGCGGCCTGCCGGCCGGTCTGCCCGGCGGCCTCACCGAAAACCTCGGCGGTGGCCTCCTCGGCAGCGCGTCCGGTCCCCTCGGCAGCGTGACCGGCCCGCTCACCGGCGCGACCCACCTCGCTTCCGCCGGCGGCCTCTCGGGCGCCACCCAGTTCGTTCAGGGCGTGCTCGGCACGCTCGCCGCGGTGCGGTAGGCACGGCGACAGCGTCGGCACCACGGCGCGGGGCCGCGACCGGAGGACTCCCGGTCGCGGCCCCGCCCCTTTGGTCTGCGTTTCAGCACGACGCCGCCGGGCCGCCACCGATCCGGAGCACGGTGGGCGCGCCGCAGCAGCCGCCGTCGCTCTCCTCGTCGGACGTCCCCGGCTCGTCGAACAGGCCCGCGCCGCCGCACACCCCCGTCTCGGGGAGCGTCAGCTCCACGCGCTCGGCGGCCTCCCGGTCACCGGCGAGGGCGGCAGCGACGGAACGGACCTGCTCGTAACCGGTCATGGCGAGGAACGTCGGTGCGCGTCCGTAGGACTTCATGCCCACCAGGTACACGTCCTTCTCCGGGTGGGCGAGCTCGTTCACGCCGTGCGGGTAGACCGTGCCGCAGGAGTGGACGTTCGGGTCGATGAGGGGGGCCAGCTCCAGGGGTGCCTGGAGGCGCTCGTCGAGGCCGAGGCGCAGTTCGCCGAGGAAGGACAGGTCGGGGCGCAGTCCGGTCAGGACGACCACCTCGTCCACCGGGTCCAGCCGGCGGCCGTCGTCCCCGACGAGGACCAGGCCACCCCCCTCGGGGCGGCGCTCCACCGCCTCCGTACGGAAGCCGGTGACCGCGCTCGCGCGGCCCGCCTCCACGGCCGCCTTGGCGCGCAGGCCGAGGGCGCCGCGCGCCGGGAGCTGGTCGGCCTCGCCGCCGCCGAAGGTGGAGCCGGTGAGGCCGCGGCGCAGGATCCATACGGCGTGGGTGCCCGGCTCGTCCTTGGCGAGGTCCGCGAGGAGGGCGAGGGTGGTGAAGGCGGAGGCGCCGGAGCCGACGACCGCGGTGCGCTTCCCGGCGTAGCGGGCCCTGACCGCCGGGTCGGTGAGGTCGGGTACGCGGTACACGATGCGGTCGGCGGCCGCGCGCTCGCCGAGCGCCGGGAGGCCGTCGCCGCCGAGCGGGTTCGGGGTGGACCAGGTGCCGGAGGCGTCGATCACGGCGCGGGCGAGGACCCGCTCCTCGCGGCCGCCCTCACTGCCGCCCTCACTGCCGTCCGTCCACAGGGTGTGGACGGTGAAGGGCCGCTCGTCGCGACCCGCGTCGACCACGCGGTCGCGTCCGGCCCGGGACACCCCGGTCACCCGTGCGCCGAAGCGGACCCGGTCACCCAGGACGTCGGCGAGCGGCTGGAGGTAGGCGGCCACCCAGCCGCCGCCGGTGGGGTACGTGTTCCCCGCGGGCGCCGTCCAGCCGGTGGGCGCGAGCAGCTTCTCGGCCGCCGGGTCGACGAGCTCCGCCCATGTCGAGAAGAGCCGGACGTGCGCCCACTCCCGTACCGCCGTACCGGCCGAGGGTCCGGCCTCGAGGACGAGCGGCTCCAGGCCGCGCTCGACCAGGTGCGCGGCCGCCGCGAGACCGGCCGGGCCCGCTCCGATGACGACCACCGGAAGGTGCTGCTCGCTCATGGCTGGATCTCCCTCGTTGATTCGACAGTTGTCGATGTCCCGGGGTCGAGCTTGCCAGCTGCATCGACAAGCGTCAACATAGACGCATGTCGAATACGAAGGTGGCCGACCTGCCGATGGCCGGAACCGGCTCCGGTCCCGGTCCCGGTTCCAGTTCCGAGTCCGGTTCCGCGGTGCCCTGCTGCGCCCCGCTGACCTCGGAGGCCCTGTCCGAGGAGGACGCGGTCAGGACGGCGGCCATGTTCAAGGCCCTGGGCGATCCGGTCCGGCTGCGCCTGTTCTCGCGCGTGGCGTCGCACCCGGGCGGTGAGGCGTGCGTGTGCGACATCTCCGACGTCGGGGTGTCGCAGCCGACCGTCTCCCACCACCTGAAGAAGCTCAAGGACGTCGGTCTGCTCACGTCCGAGCGGCGCGGCACCTGGGTCTACTACCGCGTCTCCCCCGGCGTACTGGCGGCCATGGCCGCCCTGCTGACGACGGGGTGAGCCCTCAGCCGCCGCGCGGCGCGTACATGATGACCGCCATGCCGGCGAGGCAGACGAGAGCGCCGATGACGTCGAAGCGGTCGGGCCGGTAGCCGTCGGCGACCATGCCCCAGGCGATGGAGCCCGCGACGAACACTCCGCCGTAGGCGGCCAGGACGCGCCCGAAGTTCTCGTCGCTCTGGAACGTGGCCACCGCCCCGTACAGGCCGAGCGCGATCACGCCCGCGCCGATCCAGATCCAGCCCCTGTGTTCACGGACGCCCTGCCATACGAGCCAGGCGCCCCCGATCTCGAACAGCGCGGCGACGGCGAACAGGGCGACGGAGCGGGCGACGAGCACGGCGGCGGGGTCCTTCCGGTGGCGGGGCCTCCAGCATCCCCTCCCCGCCCGCCCCGGCGCATCCGCCCCACCCACCCCCTCAACCACCCCGAACCCGCCAATTCCCCCTCCCCAGGCAACGGGACGTTCGTCCACGCCCTCTTCGGTCTCGGCAACCCAACCCCCCACGAAGGGACGCATGGTGGTTACGAGCACGCCGAGACGAACGGCCCTGGCCCTCACCGTGATCGGCGCCGTACTGGCGCCCACGTCAGCGGTGTCCGCCGCCCAAGCCGCAGCGGCCCAGGCGCCGCCCCCCGTCGATCTCCGGGCGGACGTGAACCGGGACGGGCGGGTCGACGTCACCGGGACGACGGACACCGCCGGTGAGGACGCCTGGACCCCCTCCCGGGGCGCGGTGTTCCTGCCCAACATCGACGACGACACCAAGCGGTGCCCGAGCGCCGGCCCCGGCGGCAAGCCGCTGCCCGACGCCAAGCTCGCCGCCTGCCACGACGCGGCCGACGCCGTCGTCAACGGCAACGCCGACCTCGCCGACCTGGCGCGTGTCCGCGCCGCACCGATGGCGAACCTGCCCGCCACGGCGACCGGCGCCGTCAGCGTCCCGGCCGGCGGCAAGCACACCCGGGTGTTCGCCAAGCGCGCCACCGGCTGGGCCCACGTCACCGGCAAGACCCGCCTGACCGCCGCCGAGCTGCGCGCCGGGGTCGAGTTCGCGGTCGAGAGCACCGACATCGTCCGCGACAGCAAGGTGTGGGACGGCCGCGCCGTGATCCGCCTGACGGTGACGGCGCCCGGCAGGCCGGCCACCACGGACGACATCACCCTCCGCGTCGCCCCGCTGCTGACCCACCACCACCTCCAGAAGGCCCAGCGGGTACTGGTCACCAAGGTGCCCGGCAAGGACGACTTCGCGCGCCGTCAGCAGGCGTTCGTCAACGGCCTGGCCAAGGAGGTGAAGTCGGCGGGGATCACCCAGCCGCTGATCACCTTCGACAAGTACCAGGACATCTGGGCGCAGGACTTCGTCGAGCCGGGCTATGTGAGCATGACCGGACCCGACGGGCGTCGCCAGGTCATACGCGTGATGCTGCGCTCGGCGCAGCCCGACCGCGAGGCGGGGCGCGAGCTGTTCGAGAAGATACGCGGCAACGGCACAGGCGTCGTCCAGGTCTCCGGGGTCCGCGACTCGGAGGAGTGGACGCTGAACTCGATGGGGAACCTGGAGACCATTCCCCCGTACGCGCACAAGGGCCGGTCCTTCCCCGCCGGGCGCATCATCATGGGCGAGCGCAAGGACGACGGCTCCAAACCCGCGCAGGTGATGCGCACGATGCTCGCGTCCCAGGGGTTCCAGGACCCGCTGCTGCTGGACACCTCCTGGCTGCACGTGGGCCATGTGGACGAGTTCGTGCAGTTCCTGCCCGCGCCGGGCACCCCGCGCGGCTGGAAGATCGGCATCGCCGACCCCGAGGCGGGGCTGAAACTGCTGCGCGACGCGCAGAAGGCCGGGCACGGCAAGACCCGCATGTTCTCCGTGCCGGACTCCGTGGAGCGACTCGCGCCGAAGGAGACCGTCGACCAGGCGCTCGCCTCCCAGTGGCTCGTCGCCGACAACACCCTGGCCGCCGCGCGGATCAAGGCCAACCTGGCGGTCCTCCAGCGCGAGACGGGCGTGACGGACGCCGAGGTCGTGCGCGTACCGGCGCTGTACACGCGCGGTACGGAGCAGGTGGGCGAGCGCGGCGAGCGCATGCCGCGCCTGTCGCGGCTGGGCGCCGGTGAGGTCCCGGAGGCGGTCAGCGAGTACGGCCAGCAGAAGCGGCTGGACCGCCGCGACGGGCGGGCGGCGGGTCCCGGGCCCGTCATGACCAGCGCGTACGTCCCGGGAGCCGTCAACGGCATCCTGCTGGGCAGCGACCGGTACCTGGCCCCGCGCCAGTGGGGTCCGGTCATCGGCGGCAAGGACATCTTCACCACCGCCGTGACCGCCGCCTACACGGGCGCCGGGCTGAAGGTGTCGTACATCGACGATTGGTACACCTACCACCTCGGCATGGGCGAGGTGCACTGCGGCACGAACACCCTGCGCGACGCCTCCGCCGCGTGGTGGAAGCCGTAGACAGCGGGGAGCATGGGTGATGTGCCCATGCTTGTCGGAACCTCGGGGTGGAGTTACGCGGACTGGCGCGGCGTGCTCTACCCGGCCGGGCTGCCGCAGCGGCTGTGGCTGGAGGAGTACGTCCGCCACTTCGTGACCGTGGAGAACAACAACGCCTTCTACCGGCTGCCCACCAGGGAGGTCTTCACCGCCTGGCGCGAACGGACCCCCGAGGGGTTCGTCATGGCGGTGAAGGCCAGCCGGTACCTGACCCACATCAAGCGGCTCCGTGACCCCGAGGAGCCGGTGGAGCGGCTGATGGGCCGGGCGGAGGGCCTCGGCGACCGGCTGGGGCCCGTCCTGGTGCAGTTGCCGCCGAACTTCCGCGAGGACACCGGCGCACTGGAGGCCTGCCTGCGCTGCTTCCCGGACACGGTCCGGGTGGCCGTCGAGCTGCGCCACCCCTCCTGGTGGGAGGCGGAGCGGGAGCTGCGGGCGGTGCTGGAGCGGCACGGCGCCGCCCTGTGCTGGGCCGACCGGGGCTCCCGGCCGGTGACGCCGCTGTGGCGCACGGCGCCCTGGGGGTACGTCCGGTTCCACGCCGGCGCGGCCCGGCCCTGGCCCCGGTACGGGCGCCAGGCGCCGGCCTCCTGGGCCCGGCGCATCGCGGACGCCTGGACCGACGCGGCCGACGTGTACGTGTACTTCAACAACGACCCGGGCGGCGCGGCCGTCCTGGACGCCGCCGTGTTCGCGCGGGCGGCGGCCGCGCTGGGGCGGACGGTGACGCGTACGCCCTCCTTCTGATCCCCCGGGACCCTAAACTCCCCGAACGGAGCTTGTGGGCAAGCGACTTGGGGGGCACATGGTCACGGTCCTGTTCGTGCACGGTACGGGGGTTCGCGAGCCGTCGTACACCCTCGCCCTGGAGGCCATCCGCGGTGGCCTCGCGCGGGTGCGGCCCGATGTGCGGGTCGAACCGTGCGACTGGGGGTCCGCGCTCGGCTCCTATCTGCGGGCGGGCGGCGTCTCGATCCCCGGGTACGTCACCGAAGACGTCCCCGGGAACGTCACCGAAGACGCCGTGCCGGTGCGGGAGGACGACGAGGACCGGCTGCGGTGGGCGATGCTGTACGCGGACCCGTTCGCCGAGCTGGGCGTCTACGCCCTGGCGGACCGGCCGTCCGGGACGGCGCCCGCCTTCGTCCCCGGTGCGGTCGCACCCGGCGACGCCCTGCTGGACCTGATCGGCCGGCTGGACGGCTCGGCGGCGATACGCACCGCCTGGGACGCCGCCGTCCCCGACGTACCCCTCTCCGAGGCCGTCGACGCCCTGCTCGCCGCGCCCCCGCTGCGCCGCGCCGCCGCCGTGGCCGCCCCCGAGGGCGACGCCCTGCCCCGGCTGGCCGCCCGCGCCCTGACCGCCTGGGCGCTGGTGCGCGCCGACCGCCCGGCGGGCGACGTGCCGGTCGCGGCACGCGACGACCTCGCGGACACCCTCACCGCCGAACTGGGCGGCGACGTCAAGGGCCTCGGCGACGCGCTGGTCTCCGCGCTGGGCTTCTCCGCCCGGCTCTTCGAGCGCTCCGTCGGCTCCCGGCTGCTGGTCTCCCGGCGGGCCGCGCTCAGCGGCCGCTCGGTGGGGTTCTTCGGCGACATCCTGGCCTACCTCACCCGCGGCCAGGCCGTCCGCGACCACGTCGCCGCCACGCTCCGCGCCCTGCCCGGCGACGCCGGTCCGGTCGTCGTCCTCGGCCACAGCCTCGGCGGCATCATCGCGGTGGACCTGCTCACCGATCCGCCCGCCGGTGTGTCCGTAGACCTGCTGGTGACGGTCGGCTCCCAGGCGCCGCTGCTGTACGAACTCGACGCGCTGCCCTCCCGCCCGTACGGCAGTGGGCTGCCCGGGGCGTTCCCCCGCTGGCTGAACGTCTACGACCGCCGCGACCTGCTGTCGTACCTCGCGGCCGGGGCGTTCGGCGGCGACCCCAGGATCACCGACGTGGAGGTGGACAACCGCCAGCCGGTCTCGGCCGCCCACAGCTCCTACTGGGCCAACGATCAGTTCTACCGGGTGTTGTCCACAGCGCTTCCCGGCTGAGCGGAAAACCGCTTAACCTGGGCCATCCAGTACGCAGGGGCATCACACGGCACGGTGCGAGGGGGAACGCGCGTGGCCGCCACGGGAGGGTTCGACGCCGTACAGCTGCGGATCCTGGGCGCGTTCGTCGACGCGCTGGAGGATCCGGCCGTCCGGCTGATCAACGACAACAGCAGGGATCTGTGGCGCCAGATGGTGCACCAGCACATCCCCGGCCTGACGGCCGTCAGCTTCACCGTGCCCCGCCAGGAGTTCCTCAGCATCGTCAACAACTGCGCGACGATCGACGGCGGCATGGACGGGCTCGTCGCGGCCACCTGCCTGGTCACCCCCGTGCTGGAACCGGCCCTGTCCCTGCTGCTGGCCGAGTGGAAGGCCCGCCTCGCCTTCCCCGGCCCCGACTGGGCGCCGCTGCGCCGTGTGCTGGAGGTGCCGGTGTCCGAGCTGGGCGGCCTCGTGGACCGGGCCACGGACGGCCTCGTACCACTGCCGGAGCACTGCGCCACCCCGTGGGAGGCGTTCGTCCACCTCGCCGACCGCAACAGCCACCCCGGCGGTCTCCTGCCCGCCATGGCGTTCCTGGAGCACACCGCCGCCCTGTGCCCGGAAGTCGCGGCGGGCGTGGGGGAGTTACGGGCGTGGAACGACCACTTCGCACGGCAGTGGCACCTGACCGGCCCGCTGACGACCCTGCGCACGGAACTCTCCGGCGCCCCCCTGGCAGGCAGCACCGGGCCCGCCCAGGACCCGCCGCCCGCCCGGCCCGCCGGGCCGGCCGCCCCCGTCAGACCGCTGATCAGGATCTACGTCAAGGTCGAGCCCGACCGCACTCCCCAGGGCGGCGTCGGCAGGCGCCGCGCCGTGCGCACCCAGCGGTACTACGTCTCCGCGTGTGTGAAGTACACCGACTCCAGCGCCCTTCACCGCGATCCTCACACCGAGCCACGAGAGTCCGTGACTCGCTCCCAACTCCCCATTGCTGTGGCAGAGTTGCTCACGCATATGACTCAGCTACGCCACTCCCGCGCCGAGAACGCCGCCCTGGAGCTGTTCCTCCCGGCGGAGCTCCTCAACGAACCCGTGGAGTGGTGGGACCGCGACCCGACCCTGGGGTTTCCCAACTCCCTGCTGAGCCGCTACCGGGAGATCCTGCTGCACAGCCTGGAGCGGGTGCAGCGCCCCGCCTTCCACAACGCCTGGCGGGCCCGCTGGGCGCACTGGCGGACCGGAGAGGGCCCCGGACTGGTGCACGAGTGCGACCCGGAGACACTGACCGACACCGAACACCTCGCCCTGCTGGACGCGAAGATCGGGCGCGACGACGACGTGGTGGGGATGGTGCTCAGCCGACCGCCCCACCGCGACAGCGAGCTGGGCTTGAGGGAGATGAGTCTGGCCCTCGACCTCGGGGTACCCATAGTGGTGTATCACCGCGACGACCCGGCGTCGGAGGTGTTCCGCAGCATGATCAGAGAGACCTTGGCCAATGAAGGACTGTCAGGGCTCCCCGAGCGTGCGCAACAGTGGAAGTCCGACGTCGCCGTCCGTGCCACCACCACCGCCTCCGGCGGGGCGAGCGCCGTGACCGACCGGGACGTCGAAGCGATCCGGTCCATGAGCATGATCTGGGACGACCCCGAGCTTCTTCTCGAGGGCGGGCAGAGCGCTCCCGCCACCTTTGTAGGGGGGACCGAGTGAACGCGGCGCACCATGGCGGGCCGCTCTACCGGGGCACCGGAGAGCTGTTACCGGACACACCGTACGAGGACCGGACCTGGCCCGAGGGCCCGCCCTGGCGCGACTTCCGCGCCCCGGCGACCATGCCCCCGCCGCCGGACGACGACGAGGCCGACCGGCGCCTCGGCCCGCCCGGCCGGCCGCGCACCCCGCGCCCCGAGGAGGTGCGGCTGGTCAACGCCGCGCTGCTGCTGCGCAGGCCGCTGCTGATCAGTGGGCGGCCAGGGGTCGGAAAGTCGGGCCTGGCGTACCGGATCGCGCGCGAGCTGCGGCTCGGCCGGGTGCTGCACTGGCCGGTGACCAGCCGCACCACGCTGGCCTCGGGGCTGTACGAATACGACGCCATCGGGCGTGCCCAGGCGGCCAGGGACGGGACCGACGACCACCGGCCGGGGATCGGGAACTACGTCCAGCTGGGGCCGCTGGGCACGGGGCTGCTGCCGTACCGGCTGCCGCGCGTCGTCCTGATCGACGAGATCGACAAGTGCGACGCGGACCTCCCGAACGACCTGCTCACCCTCTTCGAGGACGCCTGGTTCGAGGTCCCGCCACTCGTCCGGGTGAAGCAGGCGGAACCGACGGCGACCGTCCATACGGCTGATCCCGGGGGCACCGCCGTCATCCAGGACGGAGTGGTCAGGGCCCACACCTTCCCGGTCGTCGTCATGACCTCGAACGGCGAACGGGAGTTCCCCGAGGCCTTTATGCGCCGCTGCCTCCGGCTGGACATTCCGGACCCGGACGCGGAGACATTGGGGGAACTGGTCGCGGGTCATTTCGGCGACCGCCTCGGACCGGCGCAGGAAGCACTGATCCAGGATTTCCTCCGGCGCAGCAGCCGGGTCGGCGGACTGGCCGCCGACCAGTTGCTGAATGCCGCCCATTTGGCGACCTCGGGCCTCTACCGGCAGGACGGGAGCGATGCCGGTGAGTGGCAATCGGTCCTCGCCGCCATTTGGCACCCTCTGGGTGGTGAAGGGGCGGATACGGCGTGACCGGCGATACTTCGGCGGCCCGCGGCGCTGAAGGGCGGCACCGACGGGACGGCCCGGCAGACCTGCCGGGCGGCTCCTGGCTGCCCGTCACCGGCCTGTACGCGTGGGAGGTCGCCGACGCCGTGTGGCTGGCCGCCCACCACCCGTGGCTGGCGGGCGGGCAGGAGGGGACGGAGGAGCGGAAGACCGACGCCCCGGCGCTGCCGCCGGACCCCGGCGCCCACACCCCCGCACCCGACGAGCCGCCCCACCCCCACCCGGGCGCCCACGACACGCCCGAGCCCCCCGCGCCCGGCACCGCACCGGACGCACCCGCACCACCGGGCCCCACCGCGGACGCCCACGCCCCGGAGAACCCCGCCACGGACGACCCCGCCACGGACGACCCCGACCCCCTGGACGAAGCACCCCCGCACCCGTCACCCGCCGCCGTACTCCCACCCGCCCCCGCCGGGCTCACCCGTCCGCCCGGAACACGGGAGCTGGGCCGGGCGCTGCGCCCGCTGCGCGGCCACCTCGACTCGGCCCACGCCGACGTCCTCGACGAGGCGGCCACCGCCGAGCGGATCGCCCTCGCCCCGCACCTGCCGCCGGTGCTCGTCCCCGAGCCGGAGCGGCGGTGGAGCGCGGTCCTGGTCGTGGACAGCGCCCCGCACATGGCCCTGTGGCAGCCCGCGGTCGACCGGTTCCGCTCGGCCCTCCACGGGTACGGCGGTCTGCGCGACGTGGAGGTCCTCACCCTCGACACCGCCCGTCCCGAGCGGGCGGTGCTGCGCGGCCCCGGACCGGTCGGCCGGCCACGGCCGCCCGGCGGCCTCGTCGACCCGACCGGGCGGAGCATCGTCTTCCTGCTGACGGACGGCGCCGCGCCCGCCTGGCGGTCCGGCGCCGCCCAGCGGCTGGCGGCGCTGTGGGGCAGGTCCCAGCCGGTGGCCGTGGTGCAGATGCTGCCGCAGCGGCTGTGGTCCGGCACCGGCCTGTTCCCGGTACGGGTGCGGCTGCGCGCCCACGGGCACGGGTCGGCGGGCGGACAGGTCCGCTGGACGCCCGCCGAACCGCTCGCCGCGTCGCTGCTGCCCGACGCCCCCGGCCGGGTGGTGGCCGTGCCGGTCCTGGAACTGAGCCCCGAATGGCTCGACCCCTGGGCCCGGTTCGTCTCCGGGACCACTCCGCGCTGGGCGGACCTGCCGGCGATCCTCACCACCTGCCGCCCCCCGTCGCCCGCCCCGCCACCCCCGTCGCGGCGGTCCACGGCGGCGGAACTGGTGGCCCGCTTCCGCAACCGCGCCTCCCTCCAGGCGTTCGACCTGGCCACCCGGCTGGCTGCCGTCCAGCTCGACCTGGACACCATGCGGGAGGTGCGGCGGCAGACCATGCCGCACGCCACGGACGCCCATCTGGCGGAACTCGTCATCAGCCCCCTGGTGGAACCCCTGCCGGGCTGCGCCGGGAATTCGTACCTCTTCGTCGACGGTGTACGGGAGGAACTCCTCGCCGCCGGCAGCAGGTCGGCCACCGAAAGCGCCCTGAAAAAGGCCGCCGAATTCCTCGCGCCGCACAATGAAGCCGCCCGCGAGCTCCTCGACTACCTGGAAAGCGCCTCCGACTCAGCGGCTCCCGCGTTCCGCGAGGAAAGTCTGGCGGCCGTCGAGGCGACCGCCGAGAACCTCCGTTTCCGGCAGGCCGAGCACGCGGCGCTCCAGGCGATCTCCGGTTCCCATCTGCGCCGCGCCCGGAGACTCGGTGAACACATCGGAAACGCACCTCCGAACGGCGTTTCACCGGGTCCGGCTGATGAGACACTCCCCGACGACAGCGACTACCCCATTCCCCCGTCTGGAGGCCCCCACGTGAGCACGGTCCCCGCCCCGGCACAGACCCCGGCCCAGCAGCCTCCGGCCGGAGGGGGTGCGCGACCCGCCATGCCCGCTGTCTGGGGGAACATGCCGCCGAGGAACGTGGTGTTCACCGGCCGGGAAGAGCTGCTGGTCGCCCTGGAGAACGGGCTGCGCCAGGGCCCCACCGCCGTGCTCCCGCACGCGCTGCACGGAATGGGCGGAGTCGGCAAATCGCAGCTGGCGCTCGAATACGTGTACCGGCACGCGGCCGAATACCAGGTCGTCTGGTGGATCCCCGCGGAACGGACCACGCAAATTCAGCAGGCGTTCGTCGAACTGGCCCGGCGCCTCCACCTCCCGGTCAGCACGGAGGCCATTACCGCCGTGCCCGCCGTACTGGAAGCGCTTCGCACCGGAAATCCGTACAACAGCTGGCTACTGGTGTTCGACAACGCCGAAAGTCCGGCCGCCGTGCAGGAATACTTCCCGAGCACTCCCGAGGGCGGGCCGGTAGGCTCCGTCATCGTGACATCGCGCAACCCTCAGTGGAACACCTTGGCCCATCCGCTGGAAGTCGATGTGTTCGAACGGCAGGAGAGCATCCAGCTCCTACGGCGGCGTAATCCCGACCTGTCCGAGGAAGACGCGGACATGCTCGCGGAAATCCTCGGTGACCTGCCGCTCGCCGTGGAGCAGGCTTCGGCGTGGCGCGCCGAGACGGGAATGCCCCCCGCCGAATACCGGAGGGTGTTCGAGGAAAAGAGCGCCGAGCTGATGGCGGTGTCACCGCCCACCCAGTACGAGAAGACCGTCGCCACCGCGTGGAACGTGTCCCTCGACCACGTCGAGGGCAAGAACGCCGGAGCCATCCAACTCCTGGAACTGTGCACCTATTTCGCGCCGGAGCCGGTCAACCGGCAGTTCTTCTCCAACGCGGTGTCCGAACCGATCGCGCCCGAGCTGGACCGGATCTTCACCGACCCCATCCGGCTCAGCCGCGCCATCCGTGAGATCAGCCGGTACTCGCTGGCGAAGATCGACCACCGCACCAACTCGATCCAGATGCACCGGCTGGTGCAGGCCGTGCTCGAAGCACGCATGACCGAGGAGCAGCGCCAGAGGTTCCGCCACGGCGCACACCTGCTGCTGGCGGCGAACGCGCCCAGCGATCCGCAGGCCCCGCAGAACTGGCAGCGGTTCGGGGAGCTGTACCCGCACGTCATCGCGTCCAAGGCGGCGCTCTCGCCCCACCGCAACGTCCGCCAGATGGTGCACAACGTGGCGGAGTACCTCTTCTACTGGGGCGATCACGCCGCGGCCCAGGACTTCGCCCGGGAGACCTACCGCGAGTGGTGCCGGCTGTTCGGGGAGGACGACCAGCAGACGCTGGTGCTGGGCCGGCACCTGCGGTTCGTCCTGTGGCGGGACGGCCGCTACAAGGAGGCCGCCGAGCTCGGAGAACGCATGCTGGCCACCTTGGAGGCCGCGGGCCCCGACCTGGAGGAGGAGTACCTGCGCGTCAAGGGCCAGGTGTCGGGCGACCGCAGGGCCCGCGGCGACTTCCGGGGCGCGCTGGAGTTCGACGAGGAGGTCTACGAGCGGGCCGTCCGGGCGTACGGGGACGAAGACCCGGAGACGCTGCTGCACGCCCACAACCTGGGCGTCACGCTGCGCGTCAACGGCCTGTACGCGCGGGCGCTGGAGCTGGACCGGGCGAGCTGGCGCACCAAGGTGCAGCTGTTCGGTGCCGACGCCCCCACCACCCTCAGCTCCGAGGCGTCCCTCCACCTGGACAAGCAGGAGCTCGGGGAGTACGCGGCGACGGAGAAGGCGTACGAGGAAGCGATCGACATCCACCGCGACACCTTCGGCGACATGCACCCGAACACGCTGAAGGCGATCGCCCGCCTGGGTGTCGCCCAGCGCAAGGCGGGCCACCACGCGGCCGCCGAGGCCAATACCCGCAACGCGCGCAACGCTCTCGTCGAGCGGTACGGCGAGCGCAGCCCCGACGCGCTCCAGGCCTCACTGAACCTCTCCATCGACCTGCGCCAGAACCGCTCGCTGGAGGAGGCCCTGAAGCTCGGCGAGCGGACCAGGACGCTGTACGCGGACATCTTCGGCCAGAGCCACCCGCACACCGCGGCGGCGGACGCCAACGCGGCGATCACCCTGCGGCTGCTGGACCGGGTCGACCAGGCCCGCAAGCTCAACGAGTCGGCGCTCGCGCGTTTCCGCGAGAAGTTGGGCGACGGGCACCCGCACACGCTGATCTGCTCGGTCAACCTCGCCAACGACCTGTTCGCCCAGGGTGACGCCGCCGGTGCGCTGGAACTGGACCAGCGGTCGCTGCCGTTGCTGGCCGAGGCGCTCGGCGAGGCCCACCCCACGGTGCTCGTGCTGCGCGGCAACATGGCCGCCGAGCTGCGGGCGCTGGGGCGTACGGGCGAGGCGGAGGAGCTGCACCGGGCCGCCATCGACGGCATCCGGGCGACCCTCGGGGAGAATCACCCGGCGTGCGCGGACATGCTCGCCTGGCGCCGGGCCAACTGCGACATCGACCCGATGCCGATCTAGCCGATCCAGGGGCGTCCTAGGGTGCCCCGGCCCATCCACCGGGCCAGGGCCACCGGGTCGGGCGGCCGTCCCGTGCGGCCGGTGACCTCGCGGTGGACGGCCGCGACCAGTTCCGGCACCGCCGTCAGGGCGGCGACCGCCTCCGGAGCCTCGCCGGTGTCCGCCAGGGCCAGCCCCAGGCCCGTCCACGCGACGGCCCGCCGGTCCAGGTCACGGACGTGGAGGCGGCGGGCGCCGTGCGGGTCGCCGCACGCCCACAGCAGGTCCGCCCTGCTCGCCCCGGTGGCACCCGGCACGGTGTCGCCGGGGCGGGCGCGCAGCGTGTCGAGGGCCTTGGGGTCGGCGAGCCCGATGCGTACGAGCATGGCGCGCGCGTCCAGGTGCCGGTGCCCGCCGTCCCGGGGCGCTCGCCGGCGCGACGGCAGCGCGGGCGGCCGGTCCCGTGCCGTGTGCCAGGCCGTCGCCAGGTCCTCGACGTCCGCCGCGTGCGGCCGGACGTGCGCGAGCCGCCAGGAGGCCCGGTGGTCGGCGGCCATCCGGTGGGCGAGCCGCTCCTCACGCCCGTCGCCGCAGCCGTCGCCGAGGCGCCGCACGGCCTGGAGCAGGTCCTGTAACGCCCTGCGGCCCGCGGTGGTGAGCGCCGGGTCGGCGGCCGGCTCCGGTACGACCCGCGCCAGCTGCGTCTGCCAGAGGGTGCTGTCGAACCGGGCGACGGCACTGTCCGGGCCGCCGGGGTGCCGGGCGGCGTACGCCCGCCAGAACCGTGCCACGGCCGTGAACGCGTACACGCCCTGGAGCATCCCGCCCAGCGGCCGCGGATCGTCGCGCCATGGCGCGTAGTACAGCCGCCGCGCCTGCGTCGGGTCGTACAGCGGGCACAGGTGCATCAGCGCGCTGAGCTTGCTGTGCTGGAGCTCGTGGACGAGCGTCGCCGCGCACAGGGCGACCGAGTCGGGCAGGGACGACGCCAGCCCTCCCACGCCGTGTCCGCTGGTGACGCTGCGCACCCGGAACGGTTCATGGGCCGGCAGGGGCTGGATCGAGCGCAGCAGCACGGCGGCGGCCTCGGCGGTCGGAGGGTCGACGTCCGCCAGCAGCGCGTACGCCTCACGCAGCAGCCGGCTCCAGGTGTCGTGGGCGGTGGGGGTCAGGCGCCGGGCGGCCCCGTAGGGCAGTGGCGCGATCCGGTGGGGGCCGAGGTCGTCCACGACGATCCCGCGGGCACCGGGGACGAGGGCCGCCCGGCGCACCGGCAACCATCCGGGGGCGGGCCGCTCGGTACGGGCAGGCAGAGCGGTCCTCCCGTACCGGCCGGTGAGGGTGACCCGCCCGCCGGACGCGTCGGCCTCGGCCGTGTCCCATCCTCCGCCCCGCCGGTGCACCGTGGAGAGCCTTGCCATGCCCAGGGTCGGAAGCCGCACCGTGCCGTGGTGGGCCGGGACGGGGAAAGAGAAGGCCATGCCCGCGCGGATGGCGGCGACCGCGGCCAGGGTGTGGAGGTGGCCCGTGTCCGCCCACAGCGGGATGTCGGCCTTCTCGGGGCTACGGAGCCGGGCCAGCAGCCGGTTGAGCCACAGCCCCGTCTCGGGCAGCAGGAGAAGCTCCTCCACCGCGGCCGGCCGGTGCCGCTGGGCGGCGGCCAGGAGGTCCCAGGCCCGCTGGGCGGCGGGGAGGGGGCCCGTCACTCCGGTCAGTGGGGTGAGCGTGTCCATCAGCAGATCGAACAGCAGCAGGCGGTGACTGAACTCGGCTCGGGACAGGGTGGCGAGGACGTCCGTTCCGCCCTCGCCGCGGGCCAGTGCGTGGAACTGGCGTGATGTCAGTGAATGCCGTGACTCCGCTTCGGGCAGTGAGTCAGGGCGCATACCGTCCCTCTGTGTCGCCGCACCCCCGGCGCATCAGGCGGTCCAGCTGTTTTCCCCGCCGGGCGACATGCTGCCGGCCGCGCGTCCCGCGTCCGCCAGCAGCCGGGCCTTGGCCACCGCTCTGCTCTCGTCGGGCCGGGAACGCAGCTCCTCCAGGGAGGTGCCCGTGAGGTCGGGCAGGTCCGACATGATGGCGGTTTCCGGCTTTTCCACTGCCGTAGACCTCCCCCGGTGTCCGAGCGGTGTTCGATCCGCCGCCCTTACATGATGTCCTAAGCACCCACCGCTGGAAACATGCGCTACCGGACAGCCTGTGGTCCTTCCAGGGCCCCGTGGCCGAATCGCCGAGGCTCAACCACCGTTCGAGGACGGCCCGGTGAACCATTCCGGATAGTCCTGGAGGACCTCCAGGAGGTCGTCGAGGGCGGTGGTCCCCGGGTCCACCAGGGACACCGCCTCCCACAGGCGGGTCAGTCCGTCACCGAAGGTCACACAGGTGTCGATGAGCCCCAGGATCTCCAGCCGGGTCTCTCCCCGCCTGGGGACGCTGCCCGCCATCACGTCGGGGAGGAGGCCGATGATCTGGCCGCGGGACTCGGGGCGGCGCATCGCCTCCACCGCGGCGAGTGCGTCGTGCAGGCGGCGCTTGTCGGCCAGTTCCAGTTTCCGGCGCGGTGCCGCGCGCCGGGGGCCCGGGACCGTGGGGTGTTCGCCACGGGTACGGGCGGCCTCGCCGTCGCCCTCGAACCAGAGCGAGGTGGTGTTCCCGAACGTGCGGCGCAGGGCCTCGGCGAGCGGCCGGGGGGACGCGCGCCAGTCGGGGTGGTCGCGCAGCAGGCGGAGCGCCTCGGCGCTGAAGAGGCCGGAGCGCATGCCGTTGCGGGTGGTTTCGCCGGGGCCGCAGGCGAACAGCGCGTACTGGTCGGCCCGTTGGCGCGGGGCGGCGCGGGGCAGGGGGTCCGGGCGGAGGGCGCCGGAGGCCGCCGCCGCGTCGGCGTACGTCTGGCAGGCGTCGAGGAGCCACAGCTGGCGCGGGTGGCCGGGGGCGCCGTCCGAGCGGTACAGGGCGAGGGCGACCTCGACGTCCAGGCAGCGCAGGTCGCGCTGGACCGCGTCGGCGAACAGCAGCCGCCGGTTGCGGTCGGCGTCGACGAGACCGTGGCCGGACCAGGCGACGAACAGCCAGTCGCTGCGCTCGTCGGCCAGCTCCCGCGCCAGCACCCGGTGCACGGTGTCCCGGTCGGCCGGCCGGTGGGGCAGACCGGCGCCGTCGGCGAGCGCCCGGTTGCGGGCGAGCGGGGACAGCAGCAGGGTCATGTCCCGGTCCGGTACGCCGAGTTCGCGCAGCCAGCCGACGTAGCCGAGTGCGTCGCGCACCGGTCCGTCAAGGTCCCAGGCGGAACCCGCCTCGTAGGACTCCACCCCGACCACGAGCGCCCTCATCCGCACCTCCCCGCTCCAGAGTAGGGCTCAACGGGCGTTCACAGCGGGGACGTTCAGCAGATCCAGCGCCTCCTCCCAGCGGAAACCGCCGGCCTTGACGTGGTCCGGATCCTGGGTGCCGATGCGGACGCCCATCTCACGGAGCGCGTCCAGACTGCGCCGGTAGGCGGGGTGGGCGGCCTGGGCGGTGCTGAGGCACGGCAGGACGGCGGTGGGGACGCCGGCGCCGTACGCCTCGCAGAGGATGCCCAGTGCGAGGGTGTCGGATATTCCGGCGGCCCACTTGTTGAGGGTGTTGAAGGTGGCGGGGGCGACCGCGATGGCGTCCGGGTCGGGCAGCGGGCGCGGGTCTCCGGGGCGCCGCCAGGCGGAGCGGATGGGGTGGCCGGTCTGGGCCTCGATGGCGGCCGTGTCGATGAAGCCGAGGGCCAGGGGGGTGGCGACGACACCGACGTCCCACTGCCGCTCCTGCGCGGCGGTGATGAGCTTGCCGACGTCACCGGCGACTCCGGACGCGCAGACGACGACGTACAGGAAGGGCTTCGACGGCTGGTGGGACACGTGGGCACTCCGGGGTGGTTCGGCGGGATGCGGGTCGATCCCGGTGTTGTACACCGATGGTGGCGCAGTGCGCGCGGCGGGCGGTAGGTACCCTGAGGCCGTCGCGGACTCTCCCATCACCTCATCCGTACGGTGCAGTTGGTTCCGCCGGCGTCGGGTGGGGTGGCGGATCGATCGGAATCAGGCAGGTGCACAGGGTGCTGGTGGCGGATCGGTACCGGTTGGAGTCGCCCATCGGCCGCGGCGCGATGGGGGAGGTCTGGCGCGCCACGGACGAGGTGCTGGGCCGGCCGGTGGCCATGAAGCTGCTCCTCGGGGACGACTCGGACGCGCAGACGGCGGCCCGGTTCCGGCTGGAGGGCCAGACGGCGGCCCGGCTGAGTCATCCGCACGTGGTGGCGGTGTTCGACTTCGGGGCCTGGGAAGGCCGCTTCTACCTGGTCATGGAGCTGGTGGAGGGGCGCAGCCTGGCGCAGGAGCTGGCGGCCGCCGGTTCGCTGACGGCTCCTCGGGTGGCCGCCGTCGCCGCGCAGACCGCGGCGGGGCTGGCGTCGGCACACCGGCAGGGCATCGTGCACCGGGACATCAAGCCCGGGAACCTGATGTCGGACGCGGACGGGACGGTCAAGCTCGGGGACTTCGGGATCGCCCGGTTCGTCGACGACCCGGCCGCCGCGCTGACCCAGGCCGGGCAGATCGTCGGTACCAGCCTGTACCTGGCGCCGGAGCGGGCGCTGGGCCGGCCGGCCGGCCCGGCGTCGGACGTGTACTCGCTCGGGTGCGTGCTGTACCAACTGCTGACCGGGCGGCCTCCGTTCCACGCCGACACGGCGACGGCGATCCTGTACCAGCACATCGACACCGCGCCGGTGCCGCCGCTGCGGCTCGGGGTGGACGTGCCGCCCGCGTTCGAGAACTACCTGCTGGGGATGCTGGCCAAGCAGCCGGAGGAGCGGCCCTCGGCCCAGGACGTCGCCGACTGGTTCGCCTCGGGCGCCTGGCAGGGGCGGGCGCAGTCGCTCCCGCACCCGAGCCCGGCGCCCGCCGCCGCGCACGCCACCGCGCACGCCACCGCGCACGTCACCGCCCCGGCGCCGATGCGCGCCGCGCCCGCCTCCGCGCCCACCCGCCCGGGCGGCCCGCTGCCGTCGGCGGCGCCCCTGCCGGGGGCGTCGGGGAGCGATGCCGGGACGACGTACATGCTGCCGAACGTGGAGCGCCAGGGGGGCCGGGGCCGACGGGCGCTGCCCGCGCAGACCGGCGTCGGCAGCGCCCGGCAGTTCGTCAGGCGGCGGCCGCGGGTGGCGAGCCTGATCGCCGGGAGCGTGGCCTTCTTCACCGCCGTACTGATCGGGATGGCGCTGTTCTCGCCGGACGCCACCTCGGCGGACACGCCCCAGGTGGAGATCGCGGTGACGCCCAGCACCCTGGGCGGGGGAGCCGGCGACTGAGGGCCCGGCGCCGTCCCGCGTCGGCGTCAGTCGTACGACAGCTGCTCGTCCCAGTCGGTGCCCCGGCCCTCCGGGGTCAGGTCGAACATGTTCCACGCGGGTTCCAGGGTGCCCACGTGGCGGGGGTCCTGGCCGGGGTCGGTGGGCGCGTAGAGCAGCTCCGACCCCCAGAAGTGCCGGATCCGTGTCCCGTCGCGCCGGAAGACGTTCAGCATCGGCATCGCCGAGCCGTCCGCCGTCTCGGCGAAGTAGTCGCGGCTGTAGCGGTTGCCCGCCGTGGACAGCAGCCGCAGCCGCCGCCAGCCGCGCTCCTCGGCGAAGGTGAGGAGGCGGTCCAGCGATGTCCTGGCCACCACGGCGAAGGCGAGGTGCGGGGTGACGTGTTCGACGGCGCCGTCGAGCTGGTCGAGCAGGGCCGTGCACGACGGGCACGGCCCTTCCGCGATGGGGAGCTCGGCGGTCCGGCCGGATGCCGGGCCCGGCCGGTCGTCGTGCGGGTGGCGCGGGAACATGTAGCTGTAGAGCACCAGCGAGTCCCGTCCGGGCGCGAACAGCTCGGAGAGCCGTACGTCGGCCGGGGCGCCGTCGGGGCCCACGCCCCGGAAGACGTAGTCCTCCGGCACCTCACCGCCGGGGGGCAGGGCGCGCCGGGCGGCGGCGACCGCCTCCATGGCGCGGCGCAGCTCGGTCTCCTGCTGGAGGAGCCGGTCGCGGGCGGCCCGGTACTCGGGGGTCTCGCCGGGGAAGGAGATCCTCACGGCACGTCGGTCATGGCGGGCATCTCGCCCTCCGTCCGGCTCATGTCGATGACCGAGAACGTCGCGCCCTGCGGGTCACGCACGCTCGCGAACCGGCCGAACGGGGTGTCCATCGGCCCCCACACCACCGCGCCGCCGCGCTCGGTCGCCTTCGCCACCGCCGCGTCGCAGTCGTCGACGCCGAAGTACACGTTGATGTACGGCGGGACCTCCGGCGGGAACTCGTCCCCCATCTCCATCCGGCCGAGCACGGGGTCGTCGCCCACATGGAAGACCCGGAAGTCGATGCCTTCGGGGGTCTCCATCGTCTTGGCGCGGTAGGGGAAGACGGCGGGGAAGAAGCCGTCGGACTTCCCCGGTTCGCGGGTGAAGACCTCGGCCCAGCAGTACGCGCCGCGCGTCCCCATCGCCTGGAAGCCCTCGTGGGTGCCCGCCTGCCACACCCCGAAGACGACGCCGCCGGGGTCACGGGCCAGCACCATGGTGCCGAAGTCGGAGACCTGCATCGGCCCCATCAGGATCTCGCCGCCGTTGTCCTGGATCTTGCGCGCGGTGGCCGCCGCGTCGGGCGAGGCGAGGTACAGGCACCAGGCCGACTGGCCCTCCGCCCCGGGCATCGGAGGCACGACGGCCGCCACGGCCTTGCCGTCGGAGTACACCTCCGTGTAGTTGCCGAACTCGGTCGCCGCCTCGCCGAACGTCCAGCCGAGTACGTCGCCGTAGAAGCTCTTCGCGCTCTCGACGTCCGCGAACATCGCGTCCGCCCAGCACGGCACGCCTTCGGATTGCACCGCCATGATTCGTCCTTTTTCCGCTCCGTGCATACGTGGTCCGATTTGCCACGCTAGCGAGCGATACGCCAGGGCGCTCGCCGGAACGGACCGGGCGGGAACGGAAAGCCGGTGCCAAGGACGGCCCACAGCCCTTGACGAGATGTCATAATGCGAAACGTAGCCCATCGTGCATCCCCCGTCGCGATGGGCTACACCCCTGTCCGGGCATATCCAGACGGACATACACGGGCAAGGGACTCCCCTCGTGGCCCCCTGCCCGTGTTTTTTCGAGTTAACAGTGACGTAGAGTGGTTGCGCAAGTGTTCTTCTGATGCGGGAGTGGGATGCTCCGCTTTGTCGCTGGTGCAAAGGCGCCAACGTTCTGCGTCGGTTACAGTACGAGCCCGTTGACCGAACTCGAACACCGCGCGACGTGGGGACCCCGATGGACGACGGCGCAGAGCGCAACGGCGAGCAGCACACTCCCGAAGAGCGCCCGCCCGAACTGCGGACGTTGCAGCAGAAGGTCGAGTACATGGTCGAGAAGACCTTCCCGGGCCAGAAGATCTCGGGACGCGTCTTCGCCGATCTGGTGAAACAGCGCGGCGGCTCCCTCTCCCACAGCTATTTCTCCAACATCCTGGCCGGGAAGGTCACCCACCCCTCCGAGGACATCCTCAAGGCGCTGGGCCTGGGATTCGGGGTCGACTGGCGGTTCTTCAAGGACGAATCGGAAGTCGTCGACGATGTCGTCGCAGGTCTGCAATTCCTCGCGAAACGGCGCACCGGGGAAATCAGCGGGGTCGCCGCGCGCGGCAACGACGAGGACGGGATTCCGGCGGAACTGCTGGAGTTCGCCCTCGCGCTGCTGGAGGAGACCAAGCAGAAGGACTCCGGCCGGGGGCAGCCGGACGGCCGGTAAAATCGCGGATCATCACGAGGGCAAGAGGCGTCCATGTCCATGCGCGAGCTGCGGAAAGAGTGCGAAGCCGGACTCGCCGGCCTTCCCATCCCGGCGCCCTTCACCATCGAAGGGCTGGTGGCCAATATGGAGGCCGCCCGGGGCCGCACCATCGTCCTGCGGGAACTGCCCGACCGGCTGGCGCGCGTCAACGCCGCCTGCGGGCTGCGCCTCGCCTCCGGCACCACCAGCGTCGTCCTGTACCGCCGGCGGCCCACCGCGTACCAGACCCAGCACGTCATCCTCCACGAGCTGTGCCACGAGTGGTTCGACCACGGCACGACCCTGGACGCCGAGCAACTGCGCCGTCTCCTGCCCGTGTTCGACACCTCGCTGATCTCCCGGGTGCTCGCCTCCGGCGGCACCGTCCAGGCCCGTGCGCAGTACGACACGCACGACGAGCGGGTGGCCGAGTTCGGCGCCTCGCTGATACCCCGGATGGCACGGGACATGACCAGCGACGACATGGTGGGACGGCTCGCCAACTCCCTGTCGCGGCCCGTGGCCCACCGGCGGCGCGGCCCGTTCCGACGTCACCCCAAGGATTCCGCGTGACCTCGCTCGACCTCGCCGGCTACCTCATAGCCGGCCTGATGACCGCCGTCGCCCTGTGGCGCATGCCGGCCGCCCTGTGGGGCGACGAGGAGGACCGGCGCCGCCGGGCGCTGTGGGGCTGTTACGCCGGGTTCGCCGCCGCCCTGTGGACCAAGACCGAGGCCGTGCGCACCGCGCTCAACACCAGCCCCGTCGTCGACCTCGCCGTGCTCATCAAGCACTACACGTCGACCCTCGCGATCCTGGCGATCCTCAGCTACATCGTCGCCATCTACGGCCACTACCCGGAGGACGGCACCGTGCCGCGGCACGTGCGGTTCGCGCGGACGGTCCAGCACGTGGCGGCGAAGGCCTCCGTCGCGACGCTGATCCTGCTGACCGTGCTGTTCTTCACGGTCGTCGACCGGTCCGTCCCCTCCGACCGGTTCGTCTCCGACCACGCCGGGCAGTGGGGCGCCGCCCTCTACATGAGCGTGTTCTACCTGTACTTGGGCGCGGCGTCCGCCGTCTGCGCGTACCAGTGGGCACTGGCGACCGGCAACGCGCGGCTGCGGCACCTGCGGGTCGGGCTCGGCATGATGACCGCCGCCATGTTCATCGGCGTCGGCTACACCGTCAGCCGGACGGTGTTCATGTGGGTCAGTGTCGTCCACCACCCCGGCCAGGGCTTCGCCCGGACCTTCGACAAGGCCACCGAGCTGGCGCAGATCGTGCTGTTCGCGCTCTTCGCGGTGGGCGCGTCCATCCCCGCCTGCCGCACGGGCTGGCGGCGGGCCAGGCTGTGGCGGGCGCAGGCGAAACTGCACCCGCTGTGGCGTGAGTTGATGACCGCCTTCCCCGACCAGCCCTTCGAGCCGCCGGCCTCGCTCCTGCGGGAACTGACCCGCTTCGACACCCCCGCCGACCTGCGCGTCGACCGGTGGGCCGCCGACATCGCCGACGCCGTCGAGAAGCTGCGCCACTACGTGCCCGACGCCCTGGTCGGCGCGGCCGCGGCCGCCGCGGGCGGGCCCGGCCCGCTCGCCGACGCGTACTGGATCAAGGCGGCCCTCGCCGCCAAGGCGGACGGAGCGCCCGCCGGGAAGGCCGCGGCCGTCGAGCAGAGGCACGCCACCGACCAGGACGACGAGGTGGCGTGGCTGGTACGGGTGGCGGCCGCGTACCGCAGGACCGACGGCGACCGGGCACGCGCCCTCCTGGCACCCGCGGAGCGGACCGCGTGAACCGCTCCTCCGGCCGCACCACCGCCACCGAGACCGCGACCGCCACCGCCACCGCCACCGCCACCGCTCGTACGGTCACCGCCACCGCCCGTACGGTCACCGATGTCTTCCAGCCCCGCAACGTCCTGCTGGTCGGTATGCCCGCCATCGGCTGGGCGGCGGCCGGTCACTGGTCCGGACTGCTGTGGGGCCTCCTCGGCGCGCTGTGCGCGGGGCTGGTCCCGGCCGGGTACATCGAGTGGGAACGGGCCCGCGGCACCTGGGGTGACCGGCACGTCGTCGACCGCACGAAGCGCGCACCGATCTTCTTCGTGATCCTCGGATCCATCGGTACGGGCTCGGCGGTCATGGTCCTCGGCCACGCCCCGACGGGGATCCTCGTGGCGATGCTGGCGCTGTGGGTGATGACGGTCGGGCTGCTGACCGTCAACACCGTCTGGAAGATCTCGGTCGACTCGGCCGTCGCCTCCGCCGTCGTGGCCCTGCTCTCCGTCGTCCACTCACCCTGGTGGCTGGCGGCGTACGCGATGACCACCGCCGTGTGCTGGTCACGGGTGGCGCTGCGGTACCACACGGTGGCGCAGACCGTGGCGGGCGCGTCGCTGGGCGCGGCGACGGCCGCGGCGGCCTGGCTGCTGTGAGCCGGCGCGCCACCGGATCCGGTCAGCCCGCGGCCAGGAGCTCCGCCAGGAACGCGTCCAGGTCCTCCAGGCGCTCCCGGCCCGCCGGGACCTCCTCGTAGGTCCGCTCCAGGAAGCGCCGCAGCGACGGCACCCACACGGTGAACACGGCGGCGTGCGCCAGCTCGATGCGCAGTTCCTCACGGGTGCCGTTGAGCACCGGCCACATCCGTACGTCGCCCTCGCCGACCGGGTGTGCCATGCCGTCCCGCAGCATGTCGCGGTCCAGGCGCCATTCGGCGTACACGAACCCGCCGTGGGTGAAGCCGACCGTGACCGCGTACGGGTCCCGCACGTCGTAGGTCAGGTGCGCCAGCACGGGAAGCTCCTGGCCGTCCGGCGAGAGAAGCCGCATGAAGACCTTGTCGCGCAGGACCGCGTTCATGTCGTTCCTCCAGAGGGATGGGTGACGTCAGGCCCCCTCTCAGGTGCCCCGGGAAACGGGAGTAATGCGAGTGACGGGGCGACCCGCGGTACTCCGGTCGGCCGCACACCACCCTGCGTCCGGTCCGTCCCGTTCTTACCGTGGCTGAATGATCGTCAGTTCGCTCGTGGCCGCCCTTCTGCTGCTGCCGTCCGCACCGGCCGGCCCGGCCGCCGCCCCGCGCCCCGTCGAGCCGGTGCCGCCGCCCGCCACCGTGCGCGTGGACCCGGCGCTGCTGCACCGCCCCGGCACCCAGGTGCGCCTCCCGCCCGGCGTGAAGGCGCCGCCCCGGTTGTCCGCCCGGTCGTGGCTGATCGCCGACGCCGTCACCGGTGACGTCCTGGCCGCCCACGACGCCCACCGGCGCCTGCCGCCCGCCTCCACGCTGAAGGCGCTGTTCGCGCTGGCCTCGCTGCCCGGCCTGCCGGCCGAACGGCAGCACACGGTGAGCGAGCACGAGCTGCGGGGCATCGGGGACGGCAGCAGCCTGGTGGGCGTCCGCGAGGAGGTCACCTACCGGATCGCCGACCTGTGGCGGGGGGTCTTCCTCAGCTCCGGCAACGACGCCGTCCGCGTCCTGGCGGGCCTGGGCGGCGGGTGGGAGGCCACCGCCCGCAAGATGCAGGCCACCGCCCGGGCGCTGGGCGCCCACGACACCCGGGTGGTGTCCCCCGACGGGTACGACGCGCCCGGTCAGGTCTCGTCCGCGTACGACCTCGCGGTCTTCGGCCGCGCGGGGCTGCGGAACCCGGACTTCGCCCGCTACGCCGCCACGGCGTACGCCAAGTTCCCCGCCGGGCGCTGGTCGTACGGCATCCGCAACACCAACCGGCTGCTCACCGGAGCCGACGGGGTGCGGCGCTACCCGGGCATCCTCGGCATCAAGAACGGCTACACCACCAACGCCGGCCACACCCTGATCGCCGCCGCCCGCAAGGGCCCGCGCACGCTGGTCGTCTCGGTGATGAACCCCCGCCGGGGCGGGGCGTACGCCGTGTACGAGGAGGCCCGCGACCTGCTCGACTGGGGGTTCGCGGCGGCCCCGCACGCCCGCCCGGTGGGCTCCCTGCTGCCCCCGCGCGCCACCCTCCCGGTCCAGGCGGCCGCCCCGCCGGCGCCTCCCGCCCCGCACTCCGCCCCGCGCTCCGTTCCGCCGACCGCCGCCGTCTCCGTCGCCACCCTGCCGGACGCGGGCCACGGCGACGGCCCGCACCTCTTCCTCCCCCTCACCTTCGTCGGCTCGGCCTGCGTGGCGGCGGCCACGCTCTGGCTGGTCCGCCGCCGTGCCGAGCGGTGACTCACGGCGGGAGGCCGCCGGGCTCGGTGTCGTACTCGGCTGCCGGTGCGACGTCCGTCGCGTCACACTGCCCTCATGACGCCCATCCCCGTGATCCTGGACTGCGACCCCGGCCATGACGACGCCTTCAACATCCTGCTGGCCGCCGCCCACCCCGCCATCGAGCTCCTCGCGATCACCACCGTCGCCGGCAACGCCACCGTCGACCGGACCGCGCTCAACGCCCGCCGGGTGTGCACGGTCGCCGGGATCGAGGGCGTACCGATCGCCGCCGGGCTGGCGCGGCCGCTGCACGGGACCGGGATCGTGGCCGGGAACATCCACGGCGAGTCCGGCCTCGACGGCCCCGGTTTCGGCGAGCCGGCCGTCCCGCTCGACCCGCGCGACGCGATCACGCTCCTGCGCGAAACGCTGCTCGCCCACCCCGCCCCCGTGACCCTCGTCCCGACCGGCCCGCTCAGCAACGTCGCCGCGTTCCTGCTCGCCCACCCGGACCTGGCCGCCGACCGGGTCGACCGGATCGTGCTGATGGGCGGCTCCACCGGACGGGGCAACCGCACCCCGGCCGCCGAGTTCAACATCGCCGCCGACCCGGAGGCCGCCGACATCGTGTTCTCCAGCGGGCTGGACGTCACCATGATCGGCCTGAACGTCAGCCACCAGGTCCCGGCCGCCCCCGACGTCCTCACCCGCCTGGAGGCACTCGGCACGCCCCTGTCACGGCTGTGCGTGGAGCTGCTGACGTACTTCGGCGCCACCTACCGCGAGGTCTTCGGCCTTGCCGCCCCGCCCCTGCACGACCCGCTGACCGTCGCCCACCTCATCGACCCGGACCTCATCACCACGGTCCGCGCCCCGGTCGCCGTCGAACTGACCGGCACCCACACACGGGGCGCCACGGTCGTCGACCTCGACGGCGTCACCGGCCGCCCCGCCAACGCCCGCGTCGGCACCGCCGTGAACGCCCCCGCCTTCTGGGACCTGATCATCGACGCCGTACGCCGGCTGGGCTGACTACCGCCGCAGCGCCCATTTCTGCACGGACTCCAGCGGGCCGGTCGAGAAGCGGCTCAGCCACAGCGTGGAGCCCACCAGCAGCACCACCGACACCGCCGCCCACAGTCCCATCACCCACCACGGCCGCCACGCCCCGCCGAGCTCGGACGCCAGGCCGAGGCCGATGCCGTACGAGACGAGCATGCAGATCACGTTCTGCGCGACGTAACCCGACAGCGCCATCCGCCCCACGGACGTCAGCCCGTCCATCAGCGGTCCCGGGCGCCGGACGCGGTCCACGGCCGCCCCGATCAGCCCGATGTACCCGACCGCCATCAACGGCGCCGCCCCGTACCGCCCCAGCAGGAAGAGGTCCGAACCGCCCAGCGCCACCGCCACGTTCAGCGGGACGCCCAGCCCCAGTCCCCACGCCAGCATCCGCGCCCGGATCCGCCGCGCCGCCCCGTCCGTCCCGAAAGCGCCCGCCCGGAAGAGCCGTACGCCCAGCAGGAAGAGGAACAGCAGCAGGCAGAACGTCAGGACCGGCTCCATGCGCAGCGCGATCGCGTTCTCGAGCCGGAAGGCGATCTGCTCCGCCCAGCTCCCGTGCGCGTACAGGTCGACGACCTGCCGCGAGACGCCGCCGCCCGGCGACGAGGCCGACGCCAGGGCGGCCGTCAGCAGCCCGATCACCGTCAGGTGCAGCCCGGCCGCCCACCACATCACCCGCCGCCACGCCCGCTCCGAGCGGGTCAGCAGCCAGGCGACGAGCAGCGCGGTCACGGCGTACCCCATCAGCACGTCCCACGCGAAGACCAGCACGAAGTGCACGGTCCCCTCCGCGAACAGGAACAGCGCCCTCCACTTGTAGCGCCCCGGCCACGGCTGCCCGCGCCGGGCCGCCGAGCCGTACTGGATCGCCAGCCCGACCCCGAACAGGATCGTCAGCATCGACAGGAACTTCCCGTCCGCCAGCATCCGGAACACACTCTCGGCGGCGCCCGGGAACGACCCGAACGACGTCTCCGCCAGCGATCCCTGCAGCACACCCCACTCGGCCCCCGGCCCGGTGAACACCCATACGTTCGTCATGAGCGTCCCGAGGATCGCCACCCCGCGCAGCACGTCGAGGAGGGCGAGGCGTTGCGTCGTGGTCCGTACGGGAGCGCCAAGGGTCTCGGTCATGCCTCCAGCGTCCCGGCGGCCCACGCCGAAAACGTCATGAGCGCAGACGAACCGGCGCTCCATCGAACGATGTAGCACGGCGCCCGACACGCGTCCGTTTCGTCCTTGTTGGGCGGGTACTCGGACTGTATGAACACGCAACCAGTCCCCACCAGAAGCGACGGGCCGAAGAAGCGGGTCACGACCGCCCTTGAAACGCCCCTCGGAACGAGCCGCGAGCTCCGGGGCCGTATCCGCATGTACCAGCCGGCCGTTGCCGACGCCGAGACCCAAGGCACCCCGGGCGAGGGGAACATCGTCCTCGGTGAGGACTGAAGCCGTCACACCAGATGGGCATAGGAGCGCGGGTGGGCCGCGAGGTACTCGCGCAGTGTCATGGGGGCGTGGCCGGCCAGGCGGCGGACCGTGTCGGCGACCGTGCCCATCTCGCCCGCCGCGATCGCCTCGTAGGAGGTGACCCAGCCGGTGACCTCCCAGTGGTCGGCACCGTACCCTTCGCGTGAGGCATAGGCCTCCGCACGGGTCTCGGGGACGTAGCGGACCGGGCGGCCGGACGCGCGCGACAGCTCCTCCGCCGCCTCCGCGAGGGTGAGCGCCTGCTCGCCGGTGACGTCGTAGGTGGCGCCGTCGTGCTCCCCGCCGCCGAGCAGCACGGCCGACGCCACGTCCGCGATGTCCTCGTGGGCGACCGCCGCGACCCGCCCGTCGCCCCCCGGGCCGCGGATGACGCCGTCCTCGCCGGCCATCGCCGCGAACCCCGCGAGGTACCAGCTGTCCCGAAGGAACGTGTGGGGCACGTCCTGCGCCTCGATGTACCGCTCGGTGTGCCAGTGGTCGCGCGCGAAGGTGAACGTCGCCTGGGGCGCGGCGCCCAGGAACGACACGTACACGATCCGCCCGACACCCGCCGCCAGCGCCGCGTCGATCGCCGTGCGGTGCTCCTGGATCCGGTCGGGGCTCTCGTGCGCGGACACCAGGAACAGCGTGTCGGCGCCGTCCAGGGCGCGGCGCATC
Organism: Streptomyces sp. NPDC000229; assembly: GCF_040300825.1. Classification (NCBI taxonomy): domain Bacteria; kingdom Bacillati; phylum Actinomycetota; class Actinomycetes; order Kitasatosporales; family Streptomycetaceae; genus Streptomyces; species Streptomyces sp. NPDC000229. The sequence goes on along the minus strand of NZ_JBEPEL010000005.1, from coordinate 106,171 downwards.
GCCTCTCCGTCCCCGTACGGCGCGGGCGCGGCCCTCACCGCGCCCGGCAGGTCCGGCAGCCGGGCCGGGTCACGGCCCAGCAGCCTGGTCTTCAGGCCCTGGTCGGCGAGGCGGCGGGCGACACGGCCGCCGACACGGCCGCTCGCCCCGGTCACAGCGATCACGGATGACATACGGCCGAGTCTGCCTCGGCTCGCTCAGCCGTACACCTCGGTGACCTCCAGCACCCGCGCGGTGACGCGCCCGTCCGGCGTACGGTCCGGGTCGGCCAGGTAGGCGCGGTAGGCGTCCTCGGACGGGAACCTCAGCAGGTGGACCTCCGACAGCCCGTCGGCCGTGCGCAGCCGCCGCTCCAGCCGCCCGCCGTGACGCGGGAGCAGGGACAGCGCCTTCTCCTCGTACGCCTGGGCGTCCGCCGGCGCGTCGGCCGGGTAGTCCAGCAGCACGGCCAGCTGGAAGGCCGCCGTGGCGGACGGCTCCAGCGACTTGGAGAAGTGGACGTCCACGTTCCCGCCGGGGATGCCCTCGGAGCGGCCGGTCTCGACGTACCCCAGGCGCCGGTAGAAGGGCGGCGCCTGGAACGAGAACGACGACACGATCATGCGGTCGCAGCCGCGCCGCCGGGCCTCGTCCTCCGCCGCGCGCATCAGCTTCGTCCCGAGCCCGGTACCGCGCTGGTCGTCGCGGACCCACAGCATGCTGACGCCACCGAGCCCGCCCCACGTCCAGCCGGTGAGGCCGCCGATGATCTCGCCGTCGTCGTCGGTGGCCCGCACCGACAGCTCGGCCTCGTCCGAGGCACCGGTGGCGGCCTGGTTGAAGGCCGTCAGCTCCCTGTCGAGGCGCGCGGACAGTTCCTTGTCCTCGCCGCCCACCGTGAGGGTCACTTGTCCTCCAGGTCGCCCTCGGTCTCCAGGTACACCTGCCGCAGCGCCTCCAGCACCTGCGGGTCGGGCTTCTCCCACATGCCGCGCGACTCCGCCTCCAGCAGCCGCTCGGCGATGCCGTGCAGGGCCCACGGGTTGGCCTCCTGGAGGAAGGCCTTGTTCTCCGGGTCCAGGACGTACGTCTCGGTGAGCTTGTCGTACATCCAGTCGGCGACGACACCGGTGGTGGCGTCGTACCCGAAGAGGTAGTCGACGGTCGCGGCCAGCTCGAACGCGCCCTTGTAGCCGTGGCGGCGCATCGCCTCGATCCAGCGCGGGTTGACCACACGGGCGCGGAAGACGCGGGAGGTCTCCTCGACGAGGGTGCGGGTGCGGACCGTCTCGGGGCGGGTCGAGTCGCCGATGTACGCCTCGGGAGCCGTGCCCTTGAGCGCGCGGACGGTGGCGACCATGCCGCCGTGGTACTGGAAGTAGTCGTCCGAGTCGGCGATGTCGTGCTCGCGGGTGTCGGTGTTCTTCGCCGCCACCGCGATGCGCTTGTACGCCGTCTCCATCTCGGTGCGGGCGGGCTTGCCTTCGAGGCCGCGCCCGTACGCGTAACCGCCCCACACCGTGTACACCTCGGCGAGGTCCGCGTCCGTGCGCCAGTCGCGCGAGTCGATCAGCTGGAGGATGCCCGCGCCGTACGTGCCCGGCCGGGAGCCGAAGATCCGGGTGGTGGCGCGGCGTTCGTCGCCGTGCTCGGCGAGGTCGGCCTGCGCGTGGGCCCGTACGTAGTTGTCGGTGTCGGGCTCGTCGAGGGAGGCGGCGAGGCGTACGGCGTCGTCCAGGAGCCCGATGGTGTGCGGGAACGCGTCGCGGAAGAAACCCGAGATGCGCAGCGTGACGTCGATGCGCGGACGGCCCAGCTCGGCGAGCGGGATGGGCTCCAGGCCGGTGACGCGGCGCGAGGCGTCGTCCCAGACGGGGCGGATGCCGAGGAGGGCGAGCGCCTCGGCGACGTCGTCACCGGCGGTGCGCATGGCGCTGGTGCCCCACAGGGACAGGCCGACGGAGGTGGGCCATTCGCCGTTGTCGGTGCGGTACCGCTCCAGGAGGGAGTCGGCGAGGGCCTGGCCGGTCTCCCAGGCGAGGCGGGAGGGGACGGCCTTGGGGTCGACGGAGTAGAAGTTGCGGCCGGTCGGCAGGACGTTGACCAGGCCGCGCAGCGGCGAGCCCGAGGGGCCTGCCGGGACGAAGCCGCCGTTCAGGGCGTGGACGGCGTTGTCGAGCTCGTCGGTGGTGGCGGTGAGGCGCGGGACGACCTGGCGGGCGGCGAAGTCGAGGATCGCGGCCACCTGCTCGCCGTGACCCTCGGCGACGGTGGCGACGGCGGCCGGGTTCCAGTCGGCGGCCTCCATCGCCTCGACCAGGGCGCGGGCCTTGGCCTCCGCCTCGTCGGCGGTGGTACGGGTCGCGGCGGACTCGTCCAGCCCGAGGGCCTCGCGGAGGCCGGGCAGCGACTGCGTACCGCCCCAGATTTGCCGGGCGCGGAGGATGGACAGGACCAGGTTGACGCGCTCGGGGCCGGTGGGGGCGCCACCGAGGACATGCAGGCCGTCGCGGATCTGGGCGTCCTTGACCTCGCAGAGCCAGCCGTCGACGTGGAGCAGGAAGTCGTCGAACCCGTCGTCGTCCGGCCGGTCCTCCAGGCCCAGGTCGTGGTCGAGCTTGGCGGCCTGGATCAGCGTCCAGATCTGGGCGCGGATGGCCGGCAGCTTGGACGGGTCCATGGAGGAGATCTGCGCGTACTCGTCGAGCAGCTGCTCCAGACGGGTGATGTCGCCGTACGACTCGGCGCGGGCCATCGGCGGCACCAGGTGGTCGACGAGGGTGGCGTGGACGCGGCGCTTGGCCTGGGTGCCCTCGCCCGGGTCGTTGACCAGGAACGGGTAGATCAGCGGGATGTCGCCGAGGGCGGCGTCGGGGCCGCACGCGGCGGACAGGCCGGCGTTCTTGCCGGGCAGCCACTCCAGGTTGCCGTGCTTGCCGAGGTGGACCATGGCGTCGGCGCCGAAGCCGCCGTCCTCGGCGCGGGCGGCGATCCAGCGGTAGGCGGCCAGGTAGTGGTGCGAGGGCGGCAGATCGGGGTCGTGGTAGATCGCGATCGGGTTCTCGCCGAAGCCGCGCGGGGGCTGGATCAGGATCAGCAGGTTCCCGCGCCGGAGGGCGGCGAGGACGATGTCGCCCTCCGGGTTGCGGGAGCGGTCCAGGAACATCTCGCCGGGCGGCGGGCCCCAGTGCTGCTCCACGTTCTCGCGCAGCTCCTCGGGGAGCGTGGCGTACCAGCGCTTGTAGTCGGCGGCCGGGATGCGGACCGGGTTCCTGGCCAGTTGCTCCTCGGTGAGCCAGTCCTGGTCGTGGCCGCCCGCCTCGATGAGGGCGTAGATCAGCTCGTCGCCGTCCCCGGACGCCAGGCCCGGCACGGCCTCGTCGCCGAAGTCGTACCCCTCCTCCCGCAGTCGGCGCAGCAGCGCCACGGCGGAGGCGGGGGTGTCGAGGCCGACGGCGTTGCCGATGCGGGAGTGCTTGGTCGGGTACGCGGACAGGACCAGCGCGAGGCGCTTGTCGGCGTTCGGGATGTGGCGCAGCCGGGCGTGGCGTACGGCGATCCCGGCGACGCGGGCGGCGCGCTCGGTGTCGGCGACGTACGCGGGCAGGCCGTCGGCGTCGATCTCCTTGAAGGAGAACGGCACGGTGATGAGCCGGCCGTCGAACTCGGGGACGGCGACCTGGCTGGCGGCGTCGAGCGGCGAGAGCCCCTCGTCGTTCTCCTCCCACGCGGAGCGCGAGCCGGTCAGGCACAGGGCCTGGAGGATCGGTACGTCGAGGGCGGCGAGGGCGCCCGCGTCCCAGGACTCGTCGTCGCCGCCCGCCTGGGCCTCGGCGGGCTTGGTGCCGCCGGCCGCGAGGACGGTGGTGATGACCGCGTCGGCCGTCCGCAGGCTGTCCAGGAGCTCCGGCTCGGGGGCGCGGAGGGACGCCACGTACAGGGGGAGGGCCTGCGCCCCCGCCTCCTCGATGGCGTCGCACAGGGTGTGGATGAAGGCGGTGTTCCCGCTCATGTGGTGGGCGCGGTAGTAGAGCACGGCGACCGTCGGGCCGGTGGTGCTCCGCGCGGTCCGCTCCAGGGGGCCCCAGGTGGGGGCGGCGGCCGGGGGCTCGAAGCCGTGGCCGGTGAGCAGGACGGTGTCGGAGAGGAAACGGGCGAGTTGTTCCAGGTTGCCCGGTCCGCCGTGGGCGAGGTAGGCGTGTGCCTCGGCCGCGATGCCGATCGGGACGGTGGAGGTCTCCATCAGCTGGGCGTCGGGCGCCTGTTCGCCGGTGAGGACGACGAGCGGCTTGCCGGTGGCGCGGAGGGCCTGGAGGCCTTCCTCCCAGGCGCGGATGCCGCCGAGGAGGCGTACGACGACGAGGTCGGCGCCGTCGAGGAGGGCGTCCAGGTCTTCGAGGGGGAGCCGGGCGGGGTTGGCGAACCGGTACTCCACGGGGCCGCCGGCCGCGCGGGCGCTCAGCAGGTCCGTGTCGGAGTGCGACAACAGCAGGATCATGGCGTGCGCAGGCCTTCCTCGGGGTGTCCGCGCCCCGGGTGTTCGTAGGACGGCGGGAGTTCCTGACTTACCGGACCTGTCGGGTTCGGCTCACAGTGGCGGGACCGCGCCGGAATCGCACCGGGCTTCCTCCCTAGGGCCCTGGGACCCTGTGCCGTCTGCATAGTAGAGGCTGCGCGTATGCTCGCCGCCATGCCGCCCAGCTCACCAAAGCCCCAGGACCGGGGCGAAGCGCACATACGGGACCGCGGTGACGCCTGCCCGGGTGCGCTCCGGCTGCACCGGGCCGACGACGGCGCCCTGGCCCGCCTCCGCCTCCCCACCGGGGTGCTGACGCCGCGTCAAGTGCTGCTGCTCGCCGACGCGTCGGACCGCCTGGGCGACGGACACCTCTCCCTCACCTCGCGCGGCAACCTCGAACTGCGGGGACTCGGTGAAGGCTGCGGGCTCGGGCTGGCCGACGTGCTGCGCGAGGCGGGCCTCCTCCCCTCCGAACGCCACGAACGCGTAAGGAACATGGTCGTCTCACCGCTCGCCGGGCCGGACGTGCAGGCCTGGGCCGCGCGCCTGGACGAGCTCCTGTGCGCCGAGGACTGGACGCCCGAACTGTCCGGCCGCTTCCTCTTCGCGGTGGACGACGGCCGGGGCGACGTGGCGGCCCTGTCCCCCGATGTGACGTTGCTCGCAGCCGCGGACGGGCCACTGCTGCGGGTCGCGGACCGGACGTACCGCGTGGCCGCCGCCGACGCGCCCCGCGCCGCGCTCGCGGCGGCGGAGGCGTTCCTCGCGGCCGCCCGGGAGGCGGGCACGGGCGCGTGGCGGGTACGGGAGCTGCCGCCGGGGCAGGACGTGGACGTGACGGGACACCTGCGGCGCGCGGCCATCGCGGCGGAGCCCGTACCGGACTCCGTGCGCGCCCCGAGCGGGCCACCCCCGCCCGGCGTGATCGGCGACGACACGGTCTCCGTCCTGGCCCGCCTCGGCCGGGTGACCTCGGCGCAGTTCCGGGCGCTGCTGCCCGCCGAGGAGGTACGGGTCACGCCCTGGCGCGGCTTCGTGCTGCCGCGCTTCGCCGACCGGGCCTCGGCCGAGGAGCGGCTGCGCGCCCTCGGCGAGGCCGGGTTCCTCACCCGTACCGACTCCCCCTGGATCGGCGTCACCGCGTGCACCGGCCGCCCCGGCTGCGCCAAGTCCCTGTCCGACGTACGGGCCGACGCACGGCCCCGCGAGGGTGCGCTGCCCGTCCACTGGTCGGGGTGCGCCCGCCGCTGCGGCCACCCGCAGGGCACGTGGACCGACATGGTGGCGACCGCCGAAGGCGCCTACCAGATGACCGTACAAGGATCGACGAGATGAGCGAGAGCAGAGTGTTCGACTACGAGAAGGACGGGGCGGAGATCTACCGCCAGTCCTTTGCCACGATCCGCGCCGAAGCGGATCTCGCGGACCTGCCGGCCGACGTCAGCCAGGTCGCCGTGCGGATGATCCACGCCTGCGGCATGGTCGACCTCGTCCACGACCTGGCGTACACGCCGGACGTGGTGGCCCGCGCCCGCGAGGCGCTGCGCGCCGGCGCGCCGATCCTGTGCGACGCGCAGATGGTCGCCAGCGGCGTCACCCGCAAGCGGCTGCCCGCGGACAACGACGTGATCTGCACGCTCTCCGACCCGTCCGTCCCGGCGCTCGCCGCCGAACTCGGCACCACGCGCAGCGCCGCCGCGCTGGAACTGTGGCGCGACCGGCTCGAAGGGGCGGTCGTCGCGGTGGGCAACGCCCCGACCGCGCTGTTCCGGCTCCTGGAGATGATCGAGGCGGGCGCGCCGCGCCCGGCGGCGGTGATCGGCATACCGGTCGGGTTCATCGGGGCGGCCGAGTCCAAGGACGCGCTGGCGGCGTTCCCGGGCCTGGAGCACCTGGTGGTGCGCGGGCGGCGGGGCGGCAGCGCCATGGCAGCGGCGGCGATCAACGCGATCGCCCACGAGGCGGAGATCCAGGCATGAGCGGCAAGCTGTACGGCGTGGGCCTCGGCCCCGGCGACCCGAACCTGATGACCGTGGCGGCGGTGAGGGCCATCGCGGCCGCCGACGTCATCGCGTACCACTCGGCGCGGCACGGCCGCTCGATCGCCCGCTCGATCGCGGCCGAGCACATCCGCGAGGACCACGTCGAAGAGCGCCTGATGTACCCGCTGACGGTCGAGACGACCGACCACCCGGGCGGCTACCGGGGCGCGCTCAACGACTTCTACGAGGAGGCCTCCGCACGGCTGGCCGCGCACCTGGACGCGGGCCGCACGGTGGCCGTCCTCGCCGAGGGCGACCCGCTCTTCTACGGCTCGTACCAGCACATGCACAAGCGGCTGGCACACCGGTACGACACCGAGGTCATCCCGGGCGTCACCTCGGTCAGCGCGTCGGCGGCCCGCCTGGGCAAGCCGCTGTGCGAGGCGGAGGAGATCCTGACGATCATCCCCGGCACCCTGCCGGAGGAGGAGCTGACGGCCCGTCTGGCGGCCACCGACTCGGCGGTCGTGATGAAGCTCGGCCGCACCTTCCCGACCGTGCGGCGCGCCCTGGAACGGGCCGGGCGCCTTCAGGACGCGCACTACGTGGAGCGGGCCACGATGGCCGGCGAACGCACGGGTGCCCTCGCGGACGTCGACCCCGAGTCGGTGCCGTACTTCTCCGTGGCGGTGCTCCCGTCCCGGATCGACGCCGCGCCGGCCGCGCCCGACCGGGGCGAGGTCGTGGTCGTCGGCACCGGCCCGGCGGGGCCGCTGTGGCTCACGCCCGAGACGCGCGGTGCGCTCGCCTCGGCGACCGACCTGGTGGGCTACACCACGTACCTGGACCGCGTCCCGGTGCGCCCCGGGCAGGAGCGGCACGGCTCCGACAACAAGGTCGAGTCGGAGCGCGCCGAGTTCGCCCTGGACCTCGCCCGGCGCGGGCGCCGGGTGGCGGTGGTGTCGGGCGGCGACCCGGGCGTGTTCGCCATGGCCACGGCGGTCCTGGAGGTCGCCTCGCAGGACCCGTACCTGGACGTCCCGGTCCGCGTCCTGCCGGGCGTGACCGCCGCGAACGCCGCCGCCGCGAAGGCGGGCGCCCCGCTGGGCCACGACTACGCGACGATCTCCCTGTCGGACCGCCTCAAGCCCTGGGACGTCATCGCCGGGCGCCTCGCCGCCGCGGCCGCCGCCGACCTGGTCCTCGCCCTCTACAACCCGGGCTCCGCCAGCCGCACCTGGCAGGTCGCCAAGGCCCGCGAACTCCTCCTGGAGCACCGCGCCCCGGACACCCCGGTGGTCGTCGCCCGCGACGTGGGCGGCCCGGAGGAATCCGTCCGCGTCCTGCCCCTTGCGGACCTGGACCCGGCGGAGGTGGACATGCGCACCCTCCTGCTCATCGGCTCCTCCCAGACCCAGGCGGTCCGAAGGGGCGACGGCGACACGGTGGCCTGGACGCCCCGGAGGTACCCGGAGGGCTGATCCCGCCCCTGGGCCGGCGCCCCGCACGGCGCCGGCCCCCGCGCGTGCCTCCCCTCAGCGCCGCTGTACGAACGCCCGGCCCCGGTGGTCCGCGTCGGCGGAACAGGACCGCTTCTCCGCGTCCGTCCTCTTGCGGCTCTTTCACCACCACCGCGTTGCTCCTGCCCTCCGTGCCTTCTCGGCCGGCCCGGTGATCGTGTCCGGGAAGAACCAGTAGTAGTGCCCCCAACTGTGGCTGTGAGTCGCCGTCACACTCAGGTCCACTATGCCCGCGATCTTGCCGCCCGCGGTGACGGAGGCGCCGAGCGAGTCGGTCGAACCGACGGTGTCGGTCCACGTCATGCTCTGCGTGGCGTCCGAGCCGGAGCAGTTGTCCAACGAGTCCGAGACCTGGCGGAACGCCCCGAGGTACGCCTCCCCGAGCTTCGGCTCGTTGAACGTGCACTTGCCCAGTCCCGAGGCGCAGCCCGCCATGAGCTCCGGCTTCGTCGGCCGCTCGGCGGCGGATGCGGGAAGCGCACCGGCCACCGTCATCCCGCAGGCCGCGACCGCCACGGCCGAGTTCGTTTCCGGGGGAACCGGAGGGGCTTCCCGGCACCCACCGCCCCGATTCAGCTACCGAGGGTGGCTTCCTCTCCCACTTCTCGCAGTTCTCCTCATACGCTCCGGCCGCTAGGGTTCCCGGAAACGGCGCACGTGTGACGCACCACACACTGCCTTCCGTCTGGCTGCCGGGGTGCGTCCCGACGCAGCTGTGCATCCGGGGGACACATGCACACGATGGTCAAAGGTTCCAACATCGGCCTGTCGGCGCTCAGCGAGGACGTCGGCTCGGTGACGGTGAGCCTGAGCTGGAGCAGCAGCACCGGAGAGGGCGACGCGGATGTCTCCGTCCTCTTGCTCAACGGAACCGGCAAGGTGCGCAGTGACGCCGATTTCTACTTCTACAACAACCCTGTCGCCGCTGACGGAAGCGTCCAGCTTCTCGGCAAGACCCCCACTCCCGACGGGAGCGAGGACCGCATCAGCTTCGACCTGGACGCCGTACCACCCGACATCGAGCGGATCGTGGTCTCCGCAAGCCGGTACGGCGGATCCCACTTCGGTGAGCTCGACGACCTGTGCCTGTCACTCGTCGACGGCGCTGGAGAGGGACTGGTCCGGTTCCGTATCGAGGACGCGGGCGTGGTGAGTGCCTTTATTTTCGGAGAGCTCTACCGGCGGGCCGGGACATGGAAATTCCGCGCGGTGGGCCAGGGATACGAGTCCGGTCTGGTCGGCCTTGCCACGGACTTCGGGGTCGACATCGACGACGACGCCGGGGAAGGCCCCACCGAAGAGGACACCGGACCGGATCAGGATGACGCGAGCCCGGTGGCACCGCCGGTGCCGCAAGCACCCAAGCCCGTTCCCTCACCGAGGGCGGCCGAAATCAACCCCCGGGAACGGCCAGTTCCCCAACGCTCCTCACGACCACGCACCGCGAAGAAGAAGGTCACCCTCCCGAAGACGACGAAGACGTCCCTCGCCGAGAACGAGTCCTGGAAGACCGCCCGGCTCTCCCCTGTCACGGCGCTCAAGAGCGATCGGGAACGCGAAACGCGCGCCACGTCGGTACTGCTGTCGGTGATGGCCCAAGTGCCGGAATTCGGTCGTCGCCTCACCGCCGGCTTCGGAGCACCGGCTGGACGCATGGAGACGTTCACAGAGGTCTCCCTGCCGCATGGCGACTCTCCGAGGCGTCCGGACGGTGTCGTGCGCGTCGAGCGTGCCGGCAAGCTGTGGACCGCTCTGATCGAGACGAAGACCAACGGCAACCCCCTCAGGTCCGACCAGGTGCAGGCTTACGCCGACATCGCCGCGCGGCGCGGTTATGAGGCCGTGATCACGCTGTCCAACGATGTCGCGCTGGAGGGCAGTCCGCTGGTCGGCGTCAAGATCGATGGCCGACGCAAGCACAAAGTGGCTCTCTGGCACCTTTCCTGGGCCGAAGTCGCCCACCAGGCGCAGATGTTGATTCGCCACGAAGGCGTGGGCAACGCCGCACACGCATGGCTCTTGCAGGAACTGCTCCACTATCTCCAGCACGACAACTCGGGGTGCCACGGATTCCAGAACATGGGGTCGGCATGGGTGCCGGTGCGCAATGGGATCGACAACGAAACCCTCTGCCAGGGTGATTCGCGGGCCACGGAGGTCACCGAGAGCTGGGAACGACTGATCAGGCAGGTCTGTCTACGTCTGGGTGGTGAGCTCGGCCAGAAGGTGTTGCCCGTCCAACGCGCCAAGCGTGGGACGGATCCGCGTACCCGCCGTGCCGAAATGGCGGACCGACTCTGCCTGGAAGGGCGGCTGCACGCCGAGCTCCGCATGGAGGACACGCCCGGAATCCTCGCCATCACCGCTGATCTGCGCACGGGCAAACTGCGTACGTCGATCGAGCTGCCGTCGGCCCAGGAGGGTTATCCCCTCACCAGGGCCAAGCGGCTCATTCGCCGACTGGCGGCTGCTCCGGCGGACCTCCACATCGAAACGCTGGTCGCGGGGTCGGGAATCGGCTCGCGGGGCACGCTGGAGCGACTTCGTCCCGAACCGGCCGACCTCCTGCCGAAGGACGGCGCGGAGATCACCGGTTTCCGCCTCTCCCTCTTCAAGAGCATGGGCACGGGACGCGGCTCCGCCGAAACCGGCTTCATCCGCAGCGTGGACGAGGCCGTGGACCGCTTCCACACACAGGTCATCACGCATCTGGAGTGAGGGGGGCGCACCGCGGTCATCCGGCCGGCGACCACTGCCCGCCGAGGCAGCCGGCTGTACTCCGCCGTGCCCCCAGGCACCCTCGGCCCCCGGCCCGGAACCACGACGTCACACCTTCCGCACCACCACGCGGGCGTGCCCGGCGATGAGCAGGGTGATGTCCTCCACGCCGGAAATCAGGACGGTCACGCGTCCCGGATGCGCGAGCGCCGTCGCGCACGGGATTTACATGCCGGAGCCTGTCCGACGGCCCATGGGGCCCCGCGGACCCTGAACCAAGATCCCTCCTTCGGGGAACAGCAGGTGACTGTTCGACCGGGTGGGGGATTCGTGGTGGAGAGCCGTAGACGGTTCTTGAAGGCCGTCGGGGGCAGCGGGGCGGCAGTGGCGCTGGCTGGAGGTGGATTCCTGGTGGGACAACGGGCTCCGGGTGAGGTGGCGGTGCCCACCGGGCTGCCGTTCACCTTCGGCGTGCAGGGGTTCCGGTGTGTGCTGGACGTGCCCGACGGGCTGCGGCCGTGGCGCGACCGGGTGGCCGGGCGGGAGGACGAGGGGACGCACGACCGGGACGGGGTGCGGATGTTCCGGTGGAAGGGGCGGCTGCACGACCATCCCGTCGGGCAGATCCAGTACGGGCTGGAGAACCTCGCCGCGTACCGGCGCACCGGCGACGCGTTCTTCCTCGAGCGGGCGCGGGCGCAGGCCGGACGGGTGGTGGCGCGGCGGCACGAGCGGCGCGGCGCGTGGTTCTTCCCGTACCCGTTCGACTTCGCGCACGACGTGCACACCGGCATCGCCTACGAGGCGCCCTGGTACTCCGGGATGGCCCAGGGCGAGGCGCTGAGCCTGTTCGCCCAGCTGGCCCAGCTCCCGGCCGTCCCGGCGGCGGCACGGGGGCAGTACCGCAGGGCGGCCGACGGGGCGTTCCGGTCGCTGCTGGTGGGGGACGACGGGGTGCCGTGGGTGGTCGCCCGGGACGAGGCGGGCCACCTGTGGATCCACGAGTACCCGATGGACGCCCCGGGCACCTCCGACTACACGTACAACGGCTTCATGTTCGCCGCGCTCGGGCTGTGGGACTACTACGCGCTGACCCGCAGCCCCCTTGCCGCCGACCTCTTCGACGGCTCGCTGACCACCCTCGCCGCCAACTTCCGGAACATGCGCAACCCCGGCTGGCTGTCGCACTACTGCCGCACGCACGCCGTGCCGACGGCGTCGTACCACCCCGTGCACGTCACACTGCTGCGCCAGTTGTCCTGGCTGTCCGGCAGTGAACTGCTCGCCGCGCAGTCGGACCTGCTGATGGACGACCACCCCTCCCCGTCGCTCGGCGAGGACGGCGGACGGGTGCACCTCGCGGAGGGCACGCACACGCTGTTCCGGTACGACGAGGACGGCGCCGTCACCGGCACCCGCACCCTGGACCTGGTCCGCCCCGCGGAGGCCACCGCCTCGCACCGGAAGCGGATCAAGGGGCGGGAGGTGCACTACCTCCTGACGGACGGGCCGGACAAGACGGAGGGCTGGTACGTGGCGGAGCGGTACCCGGCCGCGTACCTGAGGGGCGAGTGGTGCGCGTCCGACTACCGGCCGGCGCGGCGCGCGCGGTTCCGGGCCGGGGTGAGCGTCGTGTGCCGCAGAGGGGCGGAGGAGCGGACGGTGACGTACCCCGAGGACACGCCCGTGCGGTACGACCGGCGCGCCCTCGTCGACGGCCGCATGATGCTCCGCGCGGTCGACGGGGACGCCAAGGGCTGGTGGGTGCCGGGCTCCCAGCTGCTGGCGGGCTGACGGGCCGGCGGGGGCGGAACACCCGGGCGGTGGCCCGCGTCGCCGGCCCGGCCGCCCCGGGGGTGGCCGCGCCCCGGGACGTGACCGTCACATGTGAGGCCGGTCCGCCGCGAGGGCCGCCACCCATGCCGCCGCCTCTTCCGGCGTGGGCACCACCGGCACCGCGGCCGGGGCCGGGGGCCGGCGGACGATCACGACCGGGAGTGCGGCCTCACGGGCGGCCCGGAGCTTCGGGGCCGTCGCCGCAGCGCCGCTGTCCTTGGTGACCAGGACGTCGATCGCGTGGCGGCGCAGCAGCTCCCGCTCGCCGTCGAGGGTGAAGGGGCCGCGGTCGAGGAGGACCTCCAGCTGGGGCGGGAAGGGGGGCTCCGGGGGGTCGACCGAGCGCACGAGGAACCAGGCGTCCGTGATGTGCGCGAAGGAGGCGAGACCCATACGGCCCGTGGTCAGGAAGATGCGGCGGCCCAGGGTCCGTGCCGTGTCCGCGGCCTCCGTGAGGGTGTCCACGGGGTGCCAGTCGTCACCCCCGGCGGGGGCCCACCCGGGACGGCGGAGGGCGAGCAGGGGAACATGGGCTTCGGCGGCCGCCCGGGCCGCGTGGGAACTGATCGTGTCGGCGAAAGGGTGAGTGGCGTCGATGACCGCGTCCACCTGGTGCTCGCGCAGCCAGCGGGCGAGGCCCTCGGCTCCGCCGAAGCCCCCGATGCGCACGTCGCCCGGAGGCAGCGTGGGGGCGGCCACACGGCCCGCGAGTGAGGTCGTCACACGCACGGTGCCGTGGAGGGACTCGGCCAGGCGGCGGGCCTCGGTGGTGCCGCCGAGAAGGAGTATGTGCACGGTGACGGTCCATGGGTGAGGCGACGGGTGGGCGCAGCGCCCAACTCAAGCACACCGGCCTGAGGTCCGGATGGACGACCGGGGCGTGCGCGACGGCGGCGACGACCGCCGCGTACACCGCCCTGCTGACCGGGGACTTCCCGGATCCGGTGACGATCACGCTGCCGAAGGGGCAGACCCCGGCGTTCGCGCTGGCGGCGGAGGAGCTGACCGGCGCGTACGCCATGGCGGGCATCGTGAAGGACGCCGGGGACGACCCCGATGTGACCCATGGGGCCCTGGTCCGGGCCACGGTGCGGTTGCTGGCGGCCGGGGCGGGAGTGGTGTTCCGGGCAGGGCCCGGGGTGGGGACCGTCACCCGGCCCGGCCTGCCGCTGGAGGTGGGGGAACCCGCGATCAACCCCGTGCCGCGGCAGATGATGCGCGAGCACGTCGCGCGGGTCGCGGCCGCGCACGGCGGCACCGGGGACGTCGAGATCACCGTCTCCGTCGACCACGGCGAGGAGATCGCCCGCTCCACGTGGAACCCCCGCCTCGGGATCCTGCACGGCCTGTCGATCCTGGGGACCACCGGCGTGGTGGTGCCGTACTCGTGCTCGGCCTGGATCGACTCCATCCGGCGCGGCGTCGACGTGGCACGGGCGGCGGGCCGCACCCATGTCGCCGGGTGCACGGGCTCCACGTCGGAGCGCACGGTCACCTCGCTGTACGGGCTGCCCGAGGACGCCCTGCTCGACATGGGCGACTTCGCGGGCGCGGTCCTGAAGTACGTACGCAGGCACCCGGTCGACCGGCTCACCATCTGCGGCGGCTTTGCGAAGCTGTCCAAGCTCGCGGCGGGACACATGGACCTGCACTCGGCGCGCTCCCAGGTCGACAAGGGCTTCCTGGCGGAGCTGGCCCGCCGGGGCGGCGCCGACGAGCCCCTGGTCGCCCAGGTGGCGGCCGCCAACACCGGGCTCGCCGCGCTCCAGCTGTGCGCCGCGGCCGGCGTCCCGCTGGGCGACCTGGTGGCCGAGACCGCCCGCGACCAGGCCCTCGACGTGCTGCGCGGCGCGCCCGTCGCGGTCGACGTGGTGTGCATCGACCGGGCGGGCACGGTGGTGGGGCGCAGTGCGGTGCGGTGACCGGACGACGCGCGTCAGCGGGTGACCGAGGCGCGCGTCAGCGGGTGACCGGGGGCCGTGTCAGCGGGTGACCGGGGCGCGCGTCAGCAGGTGACCGGGGCGCGCGTCAGCGGGTGACCGGGGCGCAGCGCCCCCCGGGGGCGTTCAGCAGACGTGACGGTCGCGTTCCGGCGAGTACAGGTGGCTGTCGCGGAACTGGGTCGCCGCCAGGGTGCGGCCCACCAGGATGACGGCCGTGCGGGTGATGCCGGCCTCCTTGGTGGCGGCCGCGATGTCGGCGAGGGTGCCGCGCAGGATCACCTCGTCGGGGCGGCTGGCCATCGCGACCACGGCGGCCGGGCAGTCGGCGCCGTAGTGCGGGGTGAGCTCCGCGACGACCCGGTCGACGTACCGGGCCGCCAGGTGCAGCACCAGCAGGGCGCCGCTGCGCCCCAGGGTCGCCAGGTCCTCGCCCTCGGGCATGGCCGTGGCCTGCTCGGCGATCCGGGTGAGGATCACCGTCTGGCCCACGGTCGGGACGGTCAGCTCCCGCTTCAGCGCCGCCGCGGCGGCCGCGAACGCCGGGACGCCCGGCACGACCTCGTAGGGGATCCCGGCCGCGTCGAGCCGCCGCATCTGCTCGGCGACCGCGCTGAAGACGGACGGGTCGCCGGAGTGGAGGCGCGCCACGTCGTGGCCCTCCTCGTGGGCACGGACCAGCTCGGCGGTGATGGCGTCCAGGTCGAGGCGGGCGGTGTCGACGAGCCGGGCGTCGGGCGGGCACTCGGCGAGCAGCTCGCGCGGGACGAGGGAACCGGCGTACAGGCACACCCGGCAGGAGGCGAGGGTGCGCGCGCCGCGCACGGTGATCAGGTCGGCGGCGCCGGGGCCCGCACCGATGAAGTAGACGGTCATTCTTCTGTCTCCTGCTTGGTTACGGACCATTGCGTGACCGGCATGGCCTGGCGCCAGCCGGTGAAGCCGCCCACCGGGACGGCGTGTGCGACCGCGAGCCGGACCAGTTCGCCGCCGTGGCGCCGGTAGCGGTCGGCGAGCAGCGCCTCGGATTCGAGGGTCACGGTGTTGGCGACCAGCCGTCCCCCTGCCGGGAGGGCGTCCCAGCAGGCGTCCAGCAGCCCGGGAGCGGTCAGTCCGCCGCCGATGAACACCGCGTCGGGGCGGTCCAGTTCCGCGAGCCCGGCCGGGGCGGCCGCGGTGACCACCTTCAGGGCGGGTACGCCGAGGGCGGCGGCGTTGCGGGTGATGCGCTCCGCCCGCTCGGGCGAGCGCTCGACCGCGATGGCGCGGCACGTGCGGTGCGTACGCATCCACTCGATGCCGATCGAGCCGGATCCGCCGCCGATGTCCCACAGCAGTTCGCCGGGCGCGGGGGCCAGCGCGGCGAGCGTCGCGGCGCGCACGTGCCGCTTGGTGAGCTGGCCGTCGTTCTCGTACGCCGCGTCCGGCAGCCCCGGCACGGCGCCCAGGCGCAGGGCGTCGGTCGAGCGCACACACGTGACGGCGATGACGTTCAGCGGGTCGCCGGGCGGGTGGGGCCAGTCGTCGGCGGTGCCGGTCAGGTGGTTCTCGCGGTCGGAGCCGAGCTGTTCGAGGACAGTGAGGCGGCTCGGCCCGAAGCCCCGGTCGCGCAGCAGCGCGGCGACCTCTCCGGGGGTCGCCGCGCCCGCGCTCAGCACCAGCAGCCGGCGCCCGTCGTGGAGCGCGGCGGCCAGGGAGGCGAGGGGGCGCCCGACGAGGGTGACGGTCTCGGTGTCCTCCAGCGGCCAGCCGAGGCGGGCGCACGCGTACGAGACGGAGGACGGGTGCGGCAGGACGTGCAGCCGCTCGGGGCCGGCCGTCTCGGCGAGGGCGCGGCCGATCCCGTAGAACATGGGGTCGCCGCTGGCGAGCACGGCGATCCGGCGGCCGGTGTGGGCGGCCAGCAGGGTGGGTACGGCGGGCCGCAGCGGCGAGGGCCAGGCGACCCGTTCGGCCTCGCACTCCTCCGGCAGGAGGGCGAGTTGCCGATCGCCGCCGATGACGACGTCGGCGGCGCGCAGGGCGGCGCGGGAGGAGTCCGGGAGCCCGGCCCAGCCGTCCGCGCCGATACCGACGACGGTCACGGGCGGTCGGGTGCCGGGGACGGGACCGGGGACGGGGCCGGGGACGGGGCCGGGGCTGCTCACGGGCTGGAACCCTACCGGCCGGTCGCCGCGCCCTAGGGTCGGGGGCATGACCGACAGTGCACCCGGCGGGCCGCCGCTCGACCTGACGCTGCTCCGTACGTTCCTGGCCGTGCACCGCTCCGGTTCGTTCACGGCCGCCGCGCGGCTGGTGGGCCTGTCGCAGCCGACGGTCACCGCGCAGATCCGGGCGCTGGAACGGCAGCTGGACCGGGAGCTGTTCACCCGCCTGCCGCGCGGGGTCGCCCCGACCGCCGTGGCGGACGCCCTCGCCGCCCGGGTCGCCGAGCCGCTGGACGCGCTGGAGGCGGTGACCGGCCGGCCGTCGGCGGGGGAAGCGGAGCCCGTACGGCTGGCGGGGCCGGCCGAGCTGCTGTGCGTCCGGGTGCTGCCCGCGCTGGCGGCGGCGGTCGCCGAGCGGGGCGTTTTGCTGCGGGTGGCGACGGGGCTGACCGACGACCTGCTGGACGGGCTGCGGGCCGGTCAGCACGACCTGGTCATCGCGACGTACCGGCCGAGGGGCCGGGCGCTGGTGGCGACGCCGCTGATGGACGAGGAGTTCGTGCTGGTCGCCGCGCCCGCCTGGGAGGCCCGGATCGGGGCGGGGCGGGTGGCGGCCGAGGGCGCGGCGGCACTGCGGGGCGTGCCGCTGGTGGCGTACGCGGAGGACCTGCCGATCACCCGCCGCTACTGGCGGCACGTCTTCGGCACCCGGCTGACCGACCGGGCCACCGTGACCGTGCCCGACCTGCGGGGCGTGCTGGCGGCGGTGGCGGCGGGCGCGGGCATCGGCGTCCTGCCGCGCTACCTGTGCCTGGACGAGCTGGCCACGGGGGCGCTCGTACCGCTGCTGACGCCAAAGGACCCGCCGATCAACACGGCCTACCTGGTCCGGCGGCCGGGAACGGCGGACCACCCGCACCTGACGCTGGTGCGCGACCTGCTGCTGCGGGAGGCGCGCGAGTGGTGAGGTGCTGCTCGCTCTTCGACCTGGCCGCCCCGGACCGGCAGCGGCACCTGCTGCCCGGGCGCTGCCCACGCCCGGGGCAACCCGCCCGGCCACCGGACACGGCACGCCCACCCGCACCCGCCTGCCCGCACCACCCCGACCCCGCGGCGCCCGTCACCCGGCGCCCCGGCAACTCGGCGCCCGGCCCCACCGATGCTGGGCCTTCCCGGGAGGGGAAGGTCAACAAGGGGGAATCACTTGCGGTTGTAGAGCCGCATCGTCACCGCGCCGAAGACGGCCACGAACACCGCCGACCACCCCAGCGACCAGCCGATGTCCGCCGTCGGCCACTCGCCGGCCATCAACTCCCGTACCGCGCTCGCCAGGTGGGTCACCGGGCTGTTGTTGACGAAGGCCTGGAGCCAGCCCGGCATGGTCTTCGGGTCGACGAAGATGTTGCTCAGGAACGTCAGCGGGAAGATCACCATCATGCTGACGCCCATCACGGACTTCTCGCTGCGCAGCAGCAGACCGAACATCGTCCAGATCCACGAGAACGCGAACGAGAAGACCAGCAGCAGCGCCACCCCCGCCGCCACGCCGACCACCCCGCCGTGCGGGCGGTAGCCGATGATCAGGCCGACCGTGAGCATCACCGCGGACGCGATCAGATAGCGCACCACGTCACCGAGGAGATAGCCGACCATCGGCGCGGGCCGCCAGATCGGCAACGTACGGAAGCGGTCGAAGACGCCCTTGGTGATGTCGGTGTTGACCGCGACACCCGTGTACATCGTGATCATCACGACGCTCAGGGTGAGGATGCCGGGCAGCAGGAACTGGATGTACGCCGAGACCGACCCGGCCAGCGCACCCCCGAAGAGGTACGTGTACATCAGCACCATCATGATCGGGAACGCCGTCACGTCGAAGAGCTGCTCCGGCACGTGCTTGATCTTCAGCATGGCGCGCCAGCCGAAGGTCAGGGAGGCGGACAGTGCGCTCGGGCGCGGCGGCCGCTCGCCGGCGACCAGCAGGGCCGCCAGTTCCTCGGTGCGGGGACCGGTGAAGGTGGCGTCGTCGGTGACGGTGCTCATGCCCTGACCTCCTCGGCCTTGTCCGTACGGTCCGTGAGCGCCAGGAACACCTCGTCCAGACTCGGCTGGCCCAGCGCGAAGTTGTCCACCATCACACCCGCCCGGGCCAGCTCCGCCAGCGCCCGCGCCGCCTGCTCGGCCGCGCCCAGGTCCGTGCCGTGCCCGTCGACCGTGGCCGTCAGGGCCACCGGGTCGTGGTCGAGCTGCACGGTCGCGTTCAACGCGCCCGTCAGCACCCGTTCCGCCTCCGGCCGCTGCCCGGCCTCCCGCAGCCGTACGTGCACGGACCCGGAGCCCACCGACGCCTTCAGCTCGCCCTTCGTCCCCTCGGCGATGACCCTGCCGTGGTCGATGACCGCGATCCGCGAGGCCAGTTGGTCGGCCTCGTCCAGGTACTGCGTGGTGAGCATCACGGTGGTGCCCTGGGCGACGACCGCGCGGACGATGTCCCACACCTGGTTGCGGCTGCGCGGGTCCAGGCCGGTGGTCGGCTCGTCGAGGAAGAGGAGGTCAGGCGTGTTGAGGATGGACGCGGCGATGTCGATACGGCGCCGCATGCCGCCCGAATAGTTCTTGACCTGCCGGTCGGCCGCGTCCGACAGCCCGAACGCCGCCAGCAGCTGCGCGGAGCGCTCCCGCGCGGCCCGCTTCCCGTGACCGAGCAGGCGGCCCAGCAGCACCAGGTTCTCGGTACCGGTCAGGTCCTCGTCGACCGACGCGTACTGCCCGGTGAGGCTGACCCGCCCGCGTACCGCGTCCGCGTCCCGCACCACGTCCTTGCCGAAGACCCGCGCCTCCCCGCCGTCCGGCCGCAGCAGCGTCGCCAGCACCTTCACGGCGGTCGTCTTGCCCGCCCCGTTGGGCCCGAGCACCCCGTACACGGTGCCGGCGGGCACCCGGAGATCGATGCCGTCCACGGCTCGGTTGTCGCCGAAGACCTTCACCAGGCCGTTCGTCTCGATGGCCAGGTCCGCGATCGTCATCGTCACTGTCCTTGGGAAGGCGGGTGTACGGGCATCCGGCACGATCCCTCCCAGTCTCCGGCCGCCGCCCGCACCTCGCCACCGGTTTGTTGCAGTGGTACGGCCACGTGCCGGCCGATCCCGCCCCGTCCACCGCGAGCTCCACGCCCGCGGTGAACGCCGCGCCCACGCCGCGTCCACGCCGCGTCCACGGCCGGGAACAGCGCCGCCCGCGCCACCATGACGAGTGCGCGAGGACGTCGACGCGCAGGGATTACTCGTGCGTGTAGAACACGTAGAACGCCATCAGCCCCGCTGCTGCCGCCACGATCAGCGAGACCACCGCCACCGTGAGGACGCTGTTGCCGGACAGGCCGTAGAGGAAGCCGACGCTGAGGCCGAAGAGGAGCCCGAAGGCGACCGCCCGTGCTTCGCGCGGCAGTGCGCGGCGGACGCGGAGGTAGCCGTACCAGAGGACGCCGAAGCCCACCATGCTCACCACGGCGAGCACGGCCTGCCCGCCGGTGAAGGGGCCGTCGCCGCGGCGGACGATGACCTCGGCGTAGAGGCCGTAGAGGACGGCGCACACCGCGAGCACGAGCAGGGTGGACCGGTGTGCGTGAGGACGGGTCGCCCGTTCCCGGGTGCGGCGGTGTCGTCGGGGCAGCGTTGCGTGTGCGGCCATGGCGCGCTCCTTCCCGTGGCCTTCCTCCAGAGCACACCCGCCGCGGCGGCCCGGCAAGTGGATCAGCGCGGGAACCGGGGACGGGGGCCGGGGGGCCATGAGAAGGTGACGGCTTGGCCGATTCCTCCACCTCGCATCTGCTCCGCCGGGCCACCTCGTGGGCCGCCGGGCTGTTGCTCGTCGTGCCCACCGCCGTCACCGGCTGCCGGCTCTTCGGCACCGACGCCGTCACGCCCGTACCGCAGCTCCTCGCCCTCCTGCCGTGGCTCGCCGTCCCGGCCGGGCTCGCGTTCCTCGTCTCCCTCCCCGCCCGCCGCCCGCTCCTGACCGCCTGGGCCGGCGGGGCGCTCGCCGTCACGCTCTGGTTCACCCAGCCGTACGGGCCCGCCGGCACCCCCGCCCACGGGCCCGTCACCGGCAGGCTGCGGGTGCTCGCCGCCAACGTCGAGTTCGGCAACGCGACCGCCGAACTGCTCGCCACCGTCCGGCGCGAGCGCCCCGACCTGGTCTTCGTCTCCGAGTGCGACCCCGCCTGCGCGCGGGCGCTCACCGCCCACTACCCCTACGGCGCTCATGTCGCCGCCGCCGGCTCCGCCGGATCCGTCATCCTCGGCACCCTCCCCCTCACCCCCGAACCCGCCCTGCCCGGCACCACCATGGGCATGCCCGGCGCCACGGTCCGGGTGGGGGACAAGGACGTGACGCTCCGGCTCGCCCACCCGATGCCGCCGCTGCCCGGCGGGATCGGCCTGTGGAAGCACGAGCTGGGCCTCCTGCGCGACTTCGCCGCCGCCCACAAGGGCCGCCCTCTCGTCCTCGCCGGCGACTTCAACGCCACCCAGGACCACGCCGCCTTCCGCTCCGTCCTCGACTCCGGCGCCCTCCACGACGCCGCCCGCCTCGACGGCGCCGCCCGGACCGGGTCCTGGCCGCAGAACGCCACGCCGCCCCCGTACGCTCAGATCGACCACGTCCTGGTCAGCGGCCACTTCTCGGTGCGCGGCACCCGCTTCCTCGACCTGCCCCGCACCGACCACCGCGCGCTCCTCGTCGACCTCGACCTGCACACCGGCCCCTGAGCGACCTGCACACCGGGCTTGCACCGGGCCCTGATCGACCATGCACACCCGACCCTGATCTACCCGCATCGGGCCCCTGATCGACCTGCACACCGGAGCCTGATCGGGGAACGTGGGGAGCATGGACAACGAGCAGATCCTCGACCACATCGGTGCCCTCGTCCGCGAGGAACACGCCCTGCGCGACCGCGCAGGCGGCCTCACCGACGACGAACGCGTCCGCCTGCGGTCCCTGGAGGTCCAGCTCGACCAGTGCTGGGACCTGCTGCGGCAGCGGCGCGCCAAGTCCGAGTTCGGCGACAACCCGGACAACGCGACGACCCGGCCGCCCGGCGAGGTGGAGGGCTACCTCGGCTGACGTCTCCATCGGGGCCGAAGCCGCCCCGCTCCGGCGCGTGCCGATCACGCCGATACATTCCGGACGTCATCCTTCCGGGTGACCTCACCGCACCGCGTCCACCCGACTACGATGCGCACGACTCACGCGTGCCGCCCCATCCCGCGCCATGCGCGGTCCGCGCCTGCCCCACCGCCACATGCCGTGCAATACAAGGACATTCGCCAATGCGCAGCAGCTCAAGCAAGGCCTCCAGCAGGGCTTCCCGGAGGCCTCCCGGGCGGGGGCTCCAGCCCAATGTCCTCGGTACGTTCGACACGATCGTGATGGCCGTCGCCGGCAGCGCGCCCGCCTACTCGCTCGCCGCCACCAGCGCCGTACTCGTCGGAGCCGTCGGCCTCGCCGCGCCTGCCGCGCTGCTGTACTGCGCGATCCCGATGCTCGGCATCGTGCTGGCGTTCAGCCGGCTCGGCCGGATCGACGTCAGCGCGGGCGCCAGCTACTCCTGGGTCGGCCGGACCCTCCACCCCGCCCTGGGCTTTCTGTCCGGCTGGGCGCTGATCGTCGCCGCGACCATCTTCATGGTGGCCGGGTCGCTGCCGGCCGGGCAGCTGACCCTGACGCTCCTCGCGCCCGGCCTGGCCGCCGACACCGCGCTCGCGACGGCCGTCGGCGCCGGCTGGTTCCTGATGATGCTGCTGGTGGTCCTGGGCGGCGCCCGGCTCACGGTACGGGCGCAACTGCTCATGACGGGCGTCGAGTTGGTGATCCTGCTCCTCTTCCTTATCGGTGTGGTCGTGCACCGGGGCGCGGCCACCGCCTTCGACTGGTCGTGGCTGGGCTTCGGGCACTTCGACGGGGTGTCCGGGTTCGCCTCCGGCGCGTTGATCGCCGCCTTCTACTACTGGGGCTGGGACGTCACGAGCAACCTGAGCGAGGAGACCCGCGACAGCCGCCGTACGGCCGGGCTCGCGGCGCTCGTCGGCATCGGGGTCGTCTTCCTCCTCTTCGAGGCGTTCACCATCGCCGTCAACGTCGTCCTGTCGGCCGGGGAGATCCGCGCGGGCGGCGCGAACGTGCTGGCGCTGCTCGGTGAGGCCGTGTGGCCGGGCGTCGGCGGCAAACTGCTGATCGTGGCCGTGATGCTGTCGAGCATCGCCACCCTGGAGACCACGCTGATCCAGGTGACCCGGTCGCTGTTCGCGATGGGCCGGGACCGGACGATGCCGGCCGCTCTCGGCGCCGTGCACCGCCGCTGGAACACCCCGTGGGTGGCGATCGCCGTGGTCGGGGCGGTGGCGCTGGTGATGTTCGTCGCGGCGACGGCGCTCGGTTCGGTCGGCGACATCCTGGACAGCGCCGTCAACGCGATGGGGCTCCAGATCGCCTTCTACTACGGGCTGGCGGGCATCGCCGCCGTGGTGGCCTACCGTGGGACGCTGCTGAGGTCGGTGCGCGACTTCGTCCTGGGCGGCGCGTGGCCGCTGGCCGGCGCGGCCTTCATGTTCTGGATCTTCTTCGAGTCGCTGGGCGGGCTGACCGGCACGACGGTCGCGATCGGCCTGGGCGGTCTGGGGGCCGGAGTCGTACCGATGATCTGGTACTGGCGCAAGGGGAGCTCGTACTACCGTCCGGCGCGCCTGGACGCGGTCCGCGCGATGGCGGCGGCGGGGCCGTACGACGTACCGCGACAGCACCACCGTGCCGATGGGAACGAAACCCTGGCGACCGACTTCTAACACCACACAACGGAGTGACACGACCGCGCTTTTGACGGGGGGACAGGGAAGTGGCCGTACGCCGCAGCCGCCGCTCCACACGTTTCGCGCCGGACTTCGACCCGGACTTCGGCGACCGGGCGCTGGGCCACGCCCGGCACGACATCGTTATCGGTCGCTGGCAGGGCGTCCGTGACCTGCTGTGCGACACCGGTGACGACTGGTCGCTGCGTACCCACCGGCTGCGGCTGCTGTCGCACGCGGCGGCGGGGAGCACCGCCGTCGAGGCGTGGCGGGCGGCCGAGCCGGACAGCCCGGACGCGGCGGTGCTGCGGGCGGCGACCGAGGTGGTACGGGTCTTCAACCAGGCCATCGCGGTGGGGCGGGGGACGGCGGTGGACCGGGCGCGGCTCGACGCCACGGTCATGGCCTGCCTGGGCGCCGCCGACGCGCGTCCGGCCGACCCGATGCCGTGGGTGTCGCTGCTGACGGTGGCGCGGCTGTACGAGGGCGGGGTGGGGCGGGCGGAGCTGCGGCGCTGGTGGGACGAGCTGCGGCGGCGCGACCCGCACAACCTGGAGGGCCATGTGCAGCTGCTGCGGTACTGGTCGGCGCGGTGGCACGGCACGCACGGCTCGATGTACGACTTCGCGCGGGACGCGGCCGGGGCGGCGCCGCCCGGGTCGCCGCTGCCGGTGCTGGTGCAGATCGCACGGGTGGAGGAGTACCGGTACATCGTGGACGCGGGCCGCGGGCAGGGGCCGGTGCGGGGCTTCGACCAGCACTGGAAGCACGAGCTGGCGGCGACGGAGGTACGGCGGACCTGGGAGCGGTGGCTCGGCGGGCGGCCGCCGGGCCAGGTGCGGCCGGAGGAGGTCGAACCGCTGAACTACCTGACTCACGCCGCCTGTTACGCGGGGCTCCCCGAGGTGCACGGGCAGCTGTTCGGGCTGCTGGAGGCGCGGGCGTCGTGGGCGCCGTGGGCGTACACGGGGGAACCGGCGGAGCAGTTCACGAGGTGGCGCGGGGGGACGGCCCGCGCCACCTCGTGACCCCCGTGCGTCAGACGCCGATGTTCCGGCCGTCCTTGCGGTATACGGCGACGACCGACGGGCGGACGATCCGGCCCGGGCCGTCGGGCCAGTTCGACGCCGGCTTCTCGACGGACGCCCCGTCGACCTCGCCCGGGTGCTGTACGGCGACGAGGACGCGGCGCTCCTGGATGATCGGGCCGCAGGTCTCGGCGCCGGCCGGCACGGTCAGGAACTGCTTCAACTCACCGCGCCGCTCGCCCTGCGTCGCGACACCGAACAGGCCGTCGTGCGAACCGAGCTGGTTGCCGTCCGTGGACAGCCACAGGTTGCCGTACGGGTCGAAGGCCACGTTGTCAGGGCAGGAGATGGGGCTGACCTTCTCCTTGGGGTAGCCCGCGAAGTACGTGGACGGGTCGTCCGGGTCGCCCGCGACGAGGAACAGCCGCCAGGCGAAGCCGTCGGACGCCGGGTCGTCCCAGTGCTCGGCGAGCTCCAGGACCTGGCCGTGCTTGTTGTTGTTGCGCGGGTTGGCCTCGTCCGCGCCGGGCTTGCCCGCCGCGCCACGGTCCTTGTTGTTGGTGAGGGCGACGTACACGCGGCCGGTGCACGGGGACGGCTCGACGTCCTCGGGGCGGTCCATCTTGGTGGCGCCGACCTTGTCACCGGCGATGCGCGTGAAGACGTACACCTCTTCGGCGGTCATGCCGGGGACGTGGCTCTTGTCGCCCGTCGCGAGCGGGATCCAGTGGCCGCTGCCGTCGAATTCGCCGTCGTTCGGGAGCTTGCCGGTGCCGTCGATGTCCTGCGGGCTGTCGCCGGTGAGCTTGGCGACGTACAGGGTGCCCTCGTCGAGGAGGGTGAGGTTGTGCTCCCGGGCCTTGCGGGAGGTGCCCTTCATCATCCGCTTGGACGAGACGAACTTGTAGAAGTAGTCGAACCGCTCGTCGTCGCCCATGTAGACGACCGGACGGCCGTCGGCGGTCAGGCGCGGCTGGGCGGCCTCGTGCTTGAAGCGGCCGAGCGCGGTGCGCTTGCGGGGCGTGGAGTCCGGGTCGTAGGGGTCCAGCTCGACGACCCAGCCGAAGCGGTGCGACTCGTTGGGCTCCTGCTTGGCGTCGAAGCGCTTGTCGAACCGCTCCCACTTGCGTTCGGTGGCCCCGGAGCCGATGCCGTACCGCTTGTCGGTCGGGCTCGATCCGTTGGCGAAGTACTGGTTGAAGTTCTCCTCGCCGTGGAGCGTGGTGCCCCAGGGGGTGGTGCCGCCGGCGCAGTTGTTGAGCGTCCCGAGGACCTTGCGGCCGGTCGGGTCGGCACTGGTCCTGAGGAGAGCGCCGCCCGCGGCCGGCCCGGTCAGCTCGAACTCGCTGGTCGCGGTGAGGCGGCGGTTGAGCGGGTGGCGGGTGACCGGGACCAGCCGGCCGTCACGGTGCTGTTCCTGGACGACGACCACGGACAGGCCGTGGGCGGCCCAGGCGATCTCGGCCTGCTCACGGGTCGGGTTCTCGGGGTCGTACCCCTTGAACATCAGGACCTCGTCGGTGTACTCGTGGTTCGCCACGAGGACCTGGCGGCCGTGCTCGCCCCGGAGCGGCAGCAGGGACAGGAAGTCGTTGTTGTACCCGAACTGTCCGGCCTGCGCCGTGGCGGTCTGCTTGTCCGGATCGAAGGCGGGCGCGCCCCGGAGGATGGGCTCGCCCCAGCGGATGACGACGCTCTGGGCGTAGCCGTCCGGGACGGTCACCTTGTCGTCCGTGTTGGGCGCGACGGGCGTGAAGCGCAGCCCCCGGGCACCGGCGCTCTTCCCCGCCGTACGGGGCATGGCGGCCACCGCCTCCGGTCCGGCCGCCGCCTGCGCGACGACGGCACCGCCGGCCGTGGCGGCGACGGTGACGACTGCGGCGGCGCGCATCATCGAACGGCGCGACAGGGCACCGGCTATGACGTCGCCGACGTACTCGTTGTCGCTGGTGTTGGGCACCTCGTGGAAGCAGGCGTCGCCGCACCGGTAACGGCAGGTGAGGGCGGAACGGCCGCCTCCGTGCGGGTTGGTGCTCAGCAGCGGCAGCAGCTTGCGCACTTCGTCCTCCTCCGGCGCAGCCTGCGCCGACATGGTGTCGGGAATCGGTCCGGCGGTGACGTTAGGCGCGTAGATGTGCAGGTCGGCGGCGGCGGGGTGAACGGTGGATGAATGCGGTGCGGCCGGGGTGGGGTTGACGCGAATGCCCCTTGCCTTTCCGCGCCACTCGGGGCGGCTAACCTTACGTGTCCGCCATGGCCAGGGATGATTCCTAGCAG
Source organism: Streptomyces sp. NPDC000229 (assembly GCF_040300825.1). Classification (NCBI taxonomy): domain Bacteria; kingdom Bacillati; phylum Actinomycetota; class Actinomycetes; order Kitasatosporales; family Streptomycetaceae; genus Streptomyces; species Streptomyces sp. NPDC000229. The sequence goes on along the minus strand of NZ_JBEPEL010000005.1, from coordinate 79,377 downwards.
TACGGACATACACGGCACCCAACATGCGAAAGGCCTCGCCCATGGGCATTCGGAGCTTGCTGCGCAAGGTGTTTGGACGCGACCGTGCGGAGCGCAACGAGACGGCAGCCGCCTCCGTCCCGCCCCAGACGGAACGCACGGTGCCCCGGGAGGAGCCGGCGGAGCCCGCGGATTCCACGGCGACGGTTCCGCCCCAGACGTCCACGTCCACGTCCCCGTCCCCAGAGCAGGCGGCGGCGGACCTGGTGGCGGCGTCGTTCGACAAGGCACGCCGCGCCTCGGTGCCGGCGGCCCGCGAGGCGGCCCCCGAATCCACCACCGCCGCCCCGAAGGCGGACATCCCGCCCCAGCCGGAGGCCGCCGCTTCCGCCGAACCGGCCACCCCGAAGGCGGAGCCGGCCACCGACCCGGAGCCCGCGCCGAAGGCGTCCGCCGACCCGGAGCCCGCGCCCGAGGCCGCCGCCACGGGCGCCGCCGCCGAGCGGGAAGCCGAGCCCGAGGCCGCGCCGGAGCCCGAGCCGAAGGCCGCCGCCGAACCGGAAGCCGAGCCCGAGCCCGAGCCGAAGGCCACCGCCGAACCGGCGGCAGAGCCCGAGGCAGACGCCCCGACGACCGCCCCCACGCCCGACGCCTCAGCACCCGACGCCTCCGCGCCGGAGGCCGAAGCCCAGGCCGAGGAGCCCGCCGCAGCCGGCTCCAAGGCCCCGGAGGCCAAGACCACCGACGAACCGGAGCCGGAGCCCACCGAGGCCCCGGCGGCGAAGGCCACCGACGAGCCGGAAGCGGAAGCGGAACCGGAAGCGGAGCCGGAGGCGGAACCGGCGGCGAGCGCCCCCGCGGCCAAGCCGGCGCATTCCGCCGCGCGGGTCAAGGCGCGGGCGCCGCAGCTGGCCGAGGCGTACAAGGCGGCCGGGGCCGCCCTGCGCAAGCGCGAGCTCGTGGGCGCCCGGGCGACCGTGTACCTGGTCCTCGACCGGTCCGGGTCCATGCGGCCGTACTACAAGGACGGCAGCGCGCAGCACCTCGCCGAGCAGGCCCTCGCGCTCGCCGCGCACGTCGACGACAAGGCCACCGTCCCGGTCGTCTTCTTCTCGACCGAGATCGACGGCACCGGCGAGATCACCCTCGACGACGTCGACGGGAAGATCGAGGCCCTGCACAGCTCCCTGGGCCGCATGGGGCGGACGAACTACGACCGCGCCGTCCGCGAGGTGCTGGCCCACCACGAGAAGTCGGACGCGGCGGACCGTCCCGCGTTCGTGCTGTTCCAGACGGACGGCGCCCCCGAGTCGAAGACGGCCGCGACGCAGGCGCTGGCCGACGCGTCGGCGAGCGGCAGGAGCCTGTACTGGCAGTTCGTGGCGTTCGGCGAGGAGGACTCCAAGGCGTTCGACTACCTCCGCAAGCTGGAGGCGCCCAACGCCGGGTTCTTCCACGCGGGGCCCGCCCCGCGCGAGGTGCCGCACGCCACGTTCTACCGCGAGATCCTCGCGAACTGGTCGGTCTAGGGCCGCCCGGGGGCCCGGTCGCGGACGGGCAGGCGCACCGTCACGACCAGGCCCCCACCGTCCCGGCCGGTCGCCGTCACCGTGCCCCCGTGCGCGAGCGCGACCGACCGCACGATGGACAGCCCGAGCCCCGCGCCGGGCCCCATCCGGTCGCGCCCCTCACCCCGCCGGAACGGCTCGAAAAGCCCAGGTATGTCCGCTTCCGGAATCACCGGCCCGGTGTTCGCGACCGTGAGCACGCCCCCGTCCACGGCCACGCGCACCCACCCGCCCGGCACGTTGTGCGTGACGGCGTTGGCGACGAGGTTCCTGGTCATCTGAGCCAAGAGCACCCGATTCCCCCGTACGAGACCACCGCAACCACCGCCCGTCACCGCGGTGACCACGTCGAACCCTTCACACTCCTCCGCCACCACCTCGCCCAGCCGCACCGGCTCCCGCTCCTCCAGGCCCCGCTCGCCGCGCGCCAGCACCAGCAGCCCGTCGATCAGCCGTTCACTGCGCCGGTTGCTGTCCAGCAGCACCTGCTTGACCTCGACGGAGTCGTCCAGCCCCACCTGGATCGCCGTGCGCTGCGTGGCCAGCGGCGTACGCAGCTCGTGCGACGCGTTCGCGATGAACCGCCGCTGGCTGTCGAAGGCCGCTTCCAGCCTCGCCAGCAGCGCGTCGATGGTGTCGCCCAGCTCCTTCAGCTCGTCGTCCGGCCCGCTCACCCGGAGCCTCTCGTGGAGGTTGCGCTCCGAGAGCCGCCGCGCCCGGGCGGTCATCTCGTGTACGGGGCGGAGGACGCGCCCCGCCGTCCACCACCCCACGACCACGGCACCGAGCGCCATCACCAGCAGCGCCCCGCCCGACCAGATCAGCAGCTGCTCCGAGGCCGCCCGGCTGACGTCGCCGGTGACCTGTTCCACCCGGACGATGTCCGGGCCCTGCACCCGCGCCGCGATCGCGTCCGCCTCGCCGCGCGTCCCGGCCCCGGAGAGCAGGTTCACCACGCCGAGCAGACAGCCGCCCAGCACCAGGAAGACGCCCCCGTACACGAGGGCGATCCGCGTCCTGATCGTCGACCCCGGCCCGATCACAGCGCGTACCCCACGCCCTGCACGGTCCGGATGATCACCGGCTCCCCCAGCTTCCCGCGCAGCTTGCTCATGCACACCCGCACCGCCCCCGTGAACGGGTCGGCGTGCGCGTCCCAGGCCCGCTCCAGCAGCTCCTCCGCCGACACGACCGCGCCCTCCGCCTCCATCAGGATCTGGAGCACCGCGAACTCCTTCGGCGACAGCTCCAGGTCCCGCCCGTCCCGCTCGGCGGTCCTCCGTACCGTGTCCAGCCGCACCCCGTGCCGTTCCAGCAGCGGCGGCACCGGCGGCCGGGCGTTGCGCCGCCGCAGCGCGCGCACCCGCGAGACCAGCTCGGGGAACTCGAACGGCTTCCCCAGATAGTCATCGGCCCCCAGGTCGAGCCCTTCCACCCGGTCCTCGACCCCGGCCGCGGCGGTCAACATCAGGATCCGGGTCCGTGCCCCGCCCCCGACCAGCCGCCGCGCCACCTCGTCGCCGTGCACCCGGGGCAGGTCGCGGTCGAGGACGACGACGTCGTAGTCGTACAGCTCGACGTGGGCGAGGGCGGCGTCCCCGCTGTGGACGGTGTCGACGGCGAATCCGGCGCGCCGCAGTCCGGCGGCGACGAGCTCGGCGAGGACGGTCTCGTCCTCGGCAACCAGTACACGCATGCCCCCACTCTCCACGCCCCCAGGTTTCGCGAACGTCTCCCCCTCCCCCCTCCCCCCTCCGTCTCCCCCCGTGAAACGAAGGTGAGGGGAGCTTCCGCGGCCGGATAGGATTTCGACCATGGCGGCCACTGGATCCGAGAAGCAGGGGGCGAAGGCGTACTACGTCTCGACCCCCATTTACTACGTCAACGACGCTCCTCACCTGGGCCACGCCTACACGACCGTCGCAGGCGACGTGCTCACCCGCTGGCACCGTCAGCGCGGCGAGAAGGTGTGGTACCTCACCGGCACGGACGAGCACGGTCAGAAGATCATGCGCACGGCCGACGCGAACAACGTCACCCCGCAGGAGTGGTGCGACAAGCTCGTCGAGGAGGCCTGGAAGCCCCTCTGGGAGCACCTGAACATCGCGAACGACGACTTCATCCGCACGACGGAGAAGCGGCACACGGACCGTGTGCAGGAGTTCGTGCAGGACCTGTACGACAAGGGTGAGATCTACAAGGGCGGGTACGAAGGCCCGTACTGCGTGGGCTGCGAGGAGTACAAGCTCCCCGGCGACCTCATCGAGGACGAGCAGGGCACCAAGCTCTGCCCGGTCCACAAGAAGCCGGTGGAGATCCTCAAGGAGGAGAACTACTTCTTCAAGCTGAGCGAGTACGGCCCGAAGCTGCTGGAGTTCTACGAGGCGAACCCGGACTTCATCCAGCCCGAGTCGGCCCGCAACGAGGTCCTGAACTTCGTGAAGCAGGGCCTTCAGGACCTCTCCATCTCCCGGTCCACCTTCGACTGGGGCATCCCGATCCCGTGGGACGACAAGCACGTCATCTACGTGTGGGTCGACGCGCTCCTGAACTACGCGACGGCGGTCGGCTACGGCTCGAACCAGGCGAAGTTCGACGAGACCTTCCCGGCGAACGTCCACCTCGTCGGCAAGGACATCCTGCGCTTCCACGCGGTGATCTGGCCCGCGATGCTGATGGCGCAGGGCCTGCCGGTGCCCGGCAAGGTCGCGGCCAACGGCTGGCTGATGGTCGGCGGCGAGAAGATGTCGAAGTCCAACCTGACCGGCATCAAGCCGCAGGACCTGACCTCGCACTTCGGCGTGGACGCCTACCGCTGGTACTTCCTGCGGGCGATCGCCTTCGGCAGCGACGGCTCCTTCTCGTGGGAGGACTTCACCGCCCGCTACACCTCCGAGCTGGCCAACGACTACGGCAACCTCGCCTCGCGCCTCGCGGCGATGGTCGGCAAGTACTTCGCCGGCGCCCTCCCGGAGGCCACGGCCGCCGGTGAGGCCGAGCAGGCCGTCCAGGAGGGCCTGGCCAAGGCGGTCTCCGAAGCCGACCGGAAGATCGGCGAGGAGCTGGACTTCCAGGGCGGCATCCTGGCGATCTTCGACTTCGTGAAGCAGGTCAACGGCTACATCACGGAGCAGGAGCCCTGGAAGGTCGCCAAGGACGACTCCGACGAGGGCCGCGCCCGCCTGGCGACGATCCTCTACACCGCCGCCGAGTCGCTCCGCGCGGTCGCCGTGCTCCTCAACCCGATCATGCCGGAGACCTCCCAGAAGCTCTGGGACTCCCTCGGCGCCGAGCCGGTCCTCGGCCCCCTCGCCGACCAGACCGTCGACTCCGCCGCCACCTGGGGCCTCCTCCCCACCGGCGCCACGGTCACCAAGGGCGCGGTCCTCTTCCCGCGCCTGGAGGAGCCGAAGAAGGACTGACCCCCTTCCTCCGCACGACCGGGACCGCCGCTCTCTCCAGAGGGCGGCGGTCCTGTCGTAGGCGGTACTGCATCCAGCCGTTTCTTGGACATCTCATTGGAGTCGAAAATCCGAACGTGTGATGATCTCCGTCGTGACCATGAACGGGGACATGACCACAGCGGACGAGTCGACTGCCGGCCGGCCATCGCGACTGGCGGATCTGCTCGACGGACCGACGCCATCCGCCCCGTCCGAACCGCCCTCTCCCGCGGCGGCACGGCGGGAGTTCGCCGTCCTGCTGGGGGAGTTCCGGCGTACCGCCGTGCTGGTGCCGATCGATCCGTACGGGAGCCTGTGGACCGCTGAACACGGCGGGGTCCGGTGGATCTGCGCGTTCTCGAACGAGGAGACACTGGCGCGGTTCGCACATGTACGTGGTGAGGCCGGGCGGGAGTGGGAGTACCGGACGGTGCTCGGGGCGCGGTTGTTGGATGTGCTGGTGCCGGGACTGGGGGTCCCGGCGGGTGTGGCGCTGGACGCGGGCAGCGACGACGGCGTGGTGTTCCCGCCGGTGAAGGGCATCGTGCCGGACGCGGCGGTGGTGGAACTCGGGGGGACGCAATGAGCGGTACAGATCCTGATCTCGCGGCGTCCAACGCCGGCTTCCGGCTCATCGCGATGGGCATCGACAAGGCACACGAGGAGCTGAAGGACCTCGGGATGATCGGCGAGGCAACCGCCGGTCGTGGCTTCTCGGAGCTGACCCTGTCGGGGCTGGAGTTGGGGCACGCGGGGCTGGCCGCCGGGTTCAAGACGTTCTGCGAGCGCTGGGAGTGGGGTGTCCGGGACCTGATGCAGCGGGGCAACAGCTTCGCCTCGGCTGTCGGGTTGTCCGCAGGGGCCTTCCACGAACAGGAGCTGTACGTCAAGGACACCATCAAGATCGCCGTGAATGCGCTGAACGGCAATCCGCACCTCACGGAGGACGAGGTCAAGGCCAAGGACTGGGACGAGATCAAGTCCCAGCGGACGGGCGACAACCCGGACTACAGCCTCGAGTCGATGGCAGCGGCGCAGCGGAACGTCGAGCAGACGTGGAAGGACACCGGCTACGACGTCGAGGACGCCGCCTTGGACTCGTTGGAGAACATCGGTGCCTTGGACCCGGCGTTGCGTGAGGCCGTGGACGAGCACATGCGCGAGACGTTCGATCCCTCCCAGGAAGCGGTCGAGCGTGCGGAGCGGCCGGCTTGGGGGAGCGAGTAGATGACGGACTGGCTGGGGAAGCTGGGGGACGTCTGGGAGGCCGGCGAGAAGGTCGTCGGTACGGGCGTCGACAAGGGCACCAACGCTCTCGGGGAGGTGCTCGACTACGTCGGTGCCGAGGGCGTGGCGGAATCGGTCACGGACTGGGGCGACAGCGCGGCCTCCTGGCTCGGAGCGGAGGTCGGAGAAAAGCAGCTCGGCCAGAGCGAGGATGCCAATGAGCTGATCCACGGCCAAGCATCCAAGATCACCGCGAGTGCGAAGAACCTGCGCGACTTCAGCGCGGCCTTCAATCTGGTCGGCGCCGGCATGAAGGGGCTGGACTCCGCCCACTGGAAGGGTGAAGCCGGCGATACCTTCCGTGAGAAGTTCCAGCTCCTGCCCACCGACTGGCTGCACGCGGCGGACGCCTTCGAGGCCGCCGCCGCGGCGCTGACGGCGTACGCCGCGGCGGTGACCGCGGCACAGGGCATGGCCAGGGAGGCGATCGCCCTGTTCAAGCAGGGCGACGAAACCTCCCAGAAGGCCGTCGACGCGCACAACAAGAAAGTCGACGCCTACAACAAGGCCCTCACCAGCGACACTCCGCTCCCCGAACCGGCTCCTTTCACCGACCCGGGCAAGGCCCAACGCGACCAGGCCCAAGAGATCCTCGACAACGCCCGCCGTCAGCGCAACGAGGCGGCCGAGACGGCCAACCAGGTCGTCACCGCGGCCCTCGCCCACGCACCCGCCGAGAAGTCCGCCATGGAGCGCGCCAAGCTCGGCCTGGTGGACTTGGCGATGGGCAACGGCGTCGAGACGATGCACTTCGTCGGCGGAGCCGTCAAAGGCACGGTCGGCCTCACCAACTTCGTCCGCTCGCTCAACCCTCTCGACGGGTACAACCGCACGCACCCGGCCGAGTACTACGAGAACGTCAACATGACCCTGGCCGGCGTCTTCTCCAGCGCTGCCCATCCCGACCGGGCGTTGAAGGGCGCGTGGGACGCGTTCCAGGAGGACCCGAGCGAGTTCGGCGGGCGCCTTTTCCCGGAACTACTGGGGACCCGGGGCGCGGGCGGGCTGAAGTCCCTGGCGCGCAAGGGCGTGGACGACGCCAAGGGCGGGCCGGGCAAGGGGCATGACGGACAGAATCCTCACGCCACCTCGCAGCAATGTACCGAGCTCAGGTGCGAGAAGGACCCGGTCGACATGGCGACCGGCCGGATGGTCCTTCCACAGACGGACATCACCCTCCCGGGGTCACTGCCGCTGGTCTTCACCCGCACCTTCCAGTCGTCCTACCGCGCCGGACGCTGGTTCGGACCGACCTGGGCCGGCACCGTCGACCAGCGCCTGGAGATCGACTCCGAAGGTGTCGTGTTCGTCTGCGAGGACGGCAGCCTCCTCGCTTATCCGCACCCCGCGCCCGGCGTACCGGTCATGCCCACCCACGGCCGCCGCTGGCCCCTGGACCGTGACCGGGACACCTACACCGTCACCGACCCCGGCACCGGCCGCGTCTGGCACTTCACCGAGCAGGGCGCCGACCTTGCCCTGCTGACCCAGATCGACGACCGCAACGGCCGCTGGATCACGTTCGAGTACGACACGAACGGCACCCCGACCTCGATCGTCCACCACGGCGGCTACCACCTGAAGCTCACCACCGACCAGGGCCGCGTCACCGCCCTCCACCTCGCCGGCGCCGCCCCCGACGGCACGGACCAGGAGATCCTCCGCTACGCCTACACGGACGGCCATCTGACGTCCGTCACCAACTCCTCGGGCCGTCCACTGTCCTTCGGCTACGACGAGCTCGGCCGCATCATGTCCTGGACCGACACCAACGGAAGCCACTTCGACTACGTCTACGACGACCGGCACCGCTGCGTATACCAGTCCGGCACCAACGGCCACCTCGAATCCAGCTTCACCTGGGACGACACCGATCCGGACACCGGTCTGCGGCAGACCTCCGTCACCGACGGCCTGGGCCACACCACCCGCTTCCTCATCAACGAACGGATGCAGGTCGTCGGCGAGATCGACCCGCTGGGCGCGGTCACCCGCTACGAATACGACCGCTACAACCGGCTCCTTTCCCGCACGGATCCTCTCGGCCACGTCACCCGCTTCACCTACGACGAAGCCGGCCGGCCGACCGCACTGGTGAGACCGGACGGCCGCGAGATGTCCGCCGAGTACAACGCGCTGGGCCTGCCGGTCCGAGTGCGCGGCGCGGACGGCACGGTGGTACGCCAGGCGTACGACGAGAAGGGCAACCGCACCGCGGTCACCGACACGACTGGGGCCACGACCGCATTCACCTACGACGAGGCCGGCCACCTCACGACGATCACCGACGCACTCGGCCACTCGACCGTCATGCGGTACGACCGCGCCGGCCTGCCCATCGCGATCACCGACCCGCTCGGCGCGACCGTCCACTACGAGCGTGACGCCTTCGGCCGACCGGTCACCATCACCGACCCCCTCCGGTCGGTGACGCGCCTCGAATGGACCGTCGAGGGCAAACTGGCCAGGCGCATCGAACCGGACGGCACCGAGCAGTCGTGGACGTACGACGGTGAGGGCAACTGCCTGTGCCACACAGACGCGATGGGTGGCACGACCCGCTTCACGTACACCGACTTCGACCTGCTCGCCTCCCGCACGGACCCGGACGGGGCGCGCTACGAGTTTTCCCACGACACGAACTTGCGGCTGACGCGGGTGACGAACTCGCAGGGTCTGACCTGGGACTATGCCTACGACCCGGTGGGCCGCCCACGGTCCGAGACGGACTTCGACGGCCGGACGTTGGACTACGCGTACGACGCGGCGGGCCGACTGGTCGCCCGCACCAACGGCCTGGGGCAGACGGTCCGGTTCGAGCGCGACGCCCTCGGCCGGATCGTCCGCAAGGACGCCGAAGGCACGGTCAGTACCTACGAGTACGACGTCTTCGACGAACTGGCGGTGGCGACGAACCCAGACGCGAGGCTTGAGCGCATCCGGGACCGCCACGGCCGTCTGAGGTCGGAGACGGTCAACGGTCGGACGCTGTCGTACGCGTACGACGAGTTGGGCCGCCGGGTGGGGAGGACGACACCGGGCGGATCGGCCAGCGCGTGGTCGTACGACGCGGCGGGCCGCAGGACCGGCCTTAACGTGTCCGGCCGGGAACTCGCCTTCACCTTCGACGCGCTGGGGCGTGAGGTTGAGCGCACGGTCTCGGACTTCGTGTCGCTGACGTCGTCCTACGACGCGGTGAGCCGGCTGACGGCCCAGGAGGTCACCTCACGGAGCGGCCGTCTCCAGCACCGGGCGTACGGCTACCGCCCCGACGGTGGGCTGGTCTCCGTCACGGACAGCCTCTCGGGCACACGCGACTTCGACCTCGACGGGGCGGGCCGGGTCACGGCAGTGCGGGCGGACCGGTGGACGGAGCGGTACGCGTATGACGAGGCCGGTAATCAGACGGAGGCGGACTGGCCGTCCACGCACCCGGCCCACGCCGCGACGGGCCCGCGTGCCTACGAGGGCACCCGCATCACCCGCGCGGGCAGCGTCCGCTACGAGCACGACGACCAAGGCCGGATCGTCCTGCGCCAGAAGACCCGCCTGTCCCGGAAGCCGGACACCTGGCGCTACGAGTGGGACGCGGAGGACCGGCTGACGTCGGTGACCACGCCGGACGGCACGGTCTGGCTCTACGCGTACGACCCACTGGGCCGCCGAATATCCAAACAATCCGCCCTGGAAACAGTCCACTTCACCTGGGACGGTACGACCCTCTGCGAGCAGACGACCGCGAACGTCGTCCTGACCTGGGACCACGCGGGACTGCGCCCCCTGAGCCAGACGGAACGCCGCACGGACACGGACGACGAACGCTTCTTCGCCATCGTCACCGACCTGATCGGCACCCCCACGGAACTCGTCGACGAATCGGGCGACCTGGCCTGGCGCACCCGCACGACCCTCTGGGGCACGACGACCTGGAACCGCGACGCCACGACGTACACCCCGCTCCGCTTCCCGGGCCAGTACTTCGACCCGGAATCCGGCCTCCACTACAACTACTTCCGCTACTACGACCCGGAATCTGCTCGATACCTGAGCCAAGATCCGCTGGGGCTGGCTCCAGCTCCCAACCCGGCAACTTATGTCCACGATCCCCGCACGTGGAGCGACCCGCTGGGACTTGCTCCCAAGGAGTGCCCGCCAAAGGTCGGCCGCGATCTGGCGGAGACAAAAACCAAGGCATTGAGGGATGCGGGTATTCCAGAGGGTGCAACACCTATCGATGTGAACGACTACGTTCCCGCGACAACACCGGAGTGGCAAGGCTCGAAACAGTTGCTGGACGAAAATCACCAGCCGATCTACTACCGGGAGGAGGTCTACGAACATCCCAACGGTCAGGATCTCATCGTATTCCAGGACCACTGGTTCGGCCACCAGAAGCCTGGAGAGCCCGGGTACCAACCACCGCACGTACATGTGAGACCTTTTGAGGACACCCGAAACGGCCAGGTACCCGGAGCCGAGGAGCATTATTACTATGACCGATAACATTGTACTAGTAAATTCCGATGACCTTCTCAACCTATACGGAGAGGCCCCGCCTCTCGGGCAACTTCGCCTACGCTCCCTGAATATGGATTGGCGAGGCCCGACGGTCACCCTTCGAGTGGACCTGTCGAGCTTCCCGGCAGTGGTCCCCCAGGAGTGGCAGGGGGAAGAACTCGACACGGTTCAATGCCACCTGCAGTTCCTCGCTGTGGAGGATTTCTCTCTGGCGGAGTGGGAGCCACCTGTCGCCTCCGCTTCCTTCCGGGTACAACCCCTAAAAGAGAACCGAAGGATCCGGGTGCGAGTGACAGGAGCCGGAGTAGCTCTCGAATTCACCAGTAATTCAGCCGTTCAGGTGGGACATGTGAGCGCCTTCAAAATTTCACCCGATGGCACGGACAGGGAACGGCACATCTTCTTGAAAAAACTTGACAGGTTGCGCTACGAATTCATTCCGGGAACTGAGGAGAAGACCTTTTATGGGAGAATCTGACTGGACGACAGTTCTCAACTCAAAGGTTATGACGGACTCGTACACATCACCTCCCAATCTGAGTGAATGCAGACTTCATTACACTCAGATCGACGAAAGAGAGGCGTCGGTAACGTTGGCGTTCGAGACGTCCGCTCTACCCTCGAGCCCTCCTGCCGACTGGAAGAGAAGGGAATACAACACCGTTGAGTTCTACCTGAAATTCACCGGCGTGAAGAAACTCCGAGTCGCCGGCTGGGACTTTACCATCCGCGACGCAGAAGTCACCTTGAGCCGTTGCGGAGACGAAGGCATCCAGGTCTCGCTCGCAGCAGTGGGTTCGCACATTGATTTCATGGCAGCCCAATGCATCATGCCTCGGATGCGCTCCTACCTCTCTGCGCAGGAGTGATACTGGGGAGGCAAAGTCATCATCCACTGAGCGAGGCGCTCCGGGGCCGCCGATGGTCCGTAAAAGCGCGGCCGCCCCGGAACCGGTGGCTCGCCCGCAGACGTTGGGCTCGTCGGCGAAAGGCATGACGATGCGGTCCACGCCCGGGGCGATGCTGCCGTGCGGTGGGGCTCCGTATTGGAAGGCCGACGACAGCCTGCCGCTGCGTGGGCGCGTGCGGTCGGTGAGGTCAGGTGCCCGACGCGTACGACACGAAGCCCGCCCACGCAGTCGGGGTGAGCGTGAGCTGGGGGCCGGCGAGGCACTTGGAGTCGCGGACGTGGACCGTGCCGGGAGTGGTGGCGACCTCGACGCAGGAGTCGCCCTCGCTGCTGCTGCTGTAGCTGCTCTTGAACCACGCCAGTCCGGAGCCGTCCCCGGACGAGGTGTTGCGGATCATGTCTCTCCCAGCAGTTGCTCAATGAGGGCTGTCGACTCACGGGGAGTGAGAGCCTGCGCCCGGAGGATGCCGTAGCGCAACTCCAGGATATGGAGCGGCTTCCGCTCGGTCACGGGTCGGCCGTTGGCCACGGCAGGTGAGCGTCCGACGGCCGACCCGTCGCCGAACTTCAGCACCTCGATACCACCTGCCAGCCCTGCGTGCTCCTCGCGGTCCATCGGCATCACCTGAAGCTCCACGTTCCGCAGGTGGGCGACCTTCAGCAGGTGTGCGAGCTGGGCGCGCAGCAGCGCCCTTCCGCCCAGCGGGCGCCGGAGCGTCCACTCCTCCAGGACGAAGCTGAGTTCGGGTACGGGGTCCCGCTCGAAGACGGACTTGCGGGCCATACGACCGGCCACCATCCGCTCCACCTCGTCCTGCGAGTAAGCCGGCCTTCGCATGAGCAGCAGCCCCCGTGCGTACTCCGGGGTCTGCAACAGGCCGTGGATGTTGAGCGGGTCGTAGAGCTGGAGCTCCACCGCCTGGGCCTCCAGCTTGGCCAGTTCCCGGACTTTCTTCGGGTACCGGACCTTCGCCACGTCCTCCTTCATGGCCGAGAGCAGCCCACCCGCGCCCAAGACCTCGTCCGCCTTGTCCAGGAACTCGGGGCGGGGGATCCGCTTCCCGCCCTCGATCTTGTAGACGAGGTCCTCGCCGTAGCCGACGGCCACCCCGAAGTCGGCGGCGCGCATCCCCACCGCTTCCCTGCGCAGCTTCACCTGCCGTCCCACCGTGGCGATGACGGCCACGCCCCAGTCGTCGTCCGGGTCCACCTCCCAACCCGGCTCGTCCGCCTCGCTCTTGAGCCGCACCCCGGTCCCGCCGTCCTCCGGCATACCCGCACCCCTCTGTCCACGCTCTCGTGCCGCGGCACTACCCCACCCGCGGGTTCGGACAGCCCGGACAGCAGTGGACAAGCTCCGGACAGTCACTCTACGCATGGACAATGTCACTGTTCGCGGCCAGGCGGGGCGGCCAGGCTCGGTGATGTGAACCAGATCGACGTCACTCACCTGCCCTCTCTGGAAGCCCACTTCCGCGTGTTGCTGTCCGCCACCCCACGCGGCGCACGGCTCGCCCGGCTGCTCGCCTCCGAGTGGCTGCGGACCCGGCAGGAGCTGCCGTACGGCGTGATCGAGGCCGCCGCGCAGCTCGTGGCCGAGCTCGCGGCCAACGCCGCCACGCACGGCCGCGTGGCCGGCCGGAGCTTCCGGGTCGCGCTCCTCGCAGACGAGGGGGTCCTGCGGATCGAGGTCACGGACACCCGGGCCGACGCGCTCCCGCACCGCAGGCCCCCGTCGTCCCACGCGGAGTCCGGCCGTGGGCTGCTCCTCGTCGAGGCGCTCGCCGACCGCTGGGGCGCCACGCTCGGGCCCGCCCCGCAGAAGACCGTGTGGGCGGAACTCGACCTCCCGCTCCCCTGACCGGAGTCCGGGAACGTGGATTCCGGTGGGGCCGCCGGTCTCCCAAAGAAACGACGAGAGAGAAAGGAACCGGACCAAACCCCACCCCTCCTCCCCCGCTGCGAGCCACTCACTCACGCGGGTGAAAAACACCAACTCGGCTGGCTTTGGGACGGGTTGCTTGATCTACGCTCAGCGCGACAGACCACATCACCGCTGACATGCGTCGGCCCCCGCCGGGACTGCGAATCCCAGTGCGGGGGCCTGACCATCAAGGAAGAAGACGCTTCCCGATGGATACTCAGAACAGTAGCGCGCGCACGCGCGCCCAGTCCCGTAACGACGGGAAAAACCACCCCTCCCGGGGAGCCCGCAGAGCCACGCACCGCGGTGGCGTCATCCACGACAACTCCCGCCACACCAGCCGCTTCACGGTGATCGGCAACCACCTCGCCCAGCACACCGAGCTGTCGCTCCTCGCGATCGGCCTGGCCGTCCACATCCAGTCGCTCCCCAGCGGCGCCCAGGTCGACATCGAGACCCTCGCCGACCGCTTCCCCGAGGGCAAGACCCGGATCGCGGGCGGCCTGCGCGAGCTGGAGGCCCATGGCTATCTGCGCCGCACCCGCATGCGCACCGACGGGGGCCTCATCGTCACCCGCACGGTGTCCTGCAACCAGCCCGGCCGGACCGGCGCCACGGAGGAGCCGAAGCCCCGGCCCCGGCGCAGCACCGACCAACCGGCCCGCCGCCGCGCGCTGCCCGCCGTACCGCAGCCCGCGTACCGCGCGCCGGACCTTCTCCAGACCGCCCTGGGGGTCCTCTCCGGCCTCCGCCGCGAGGATCCCCGTCTCCTGCTCTCCGCCGCGGACGCCGACCATCTCGTCCCGGGCGTCGCCGCGTGGCTCGAACGCGACCTCACCCCCGAGGACGTCCAGCGGGCTCTGACCACCGGCCTGCCATCGGAGCCGCTGTCCCGCCCGGCAGCTCTTCTGGCCCACCGCCTCTCCGCCCAGCTGCCGCCTCTGCCGCCCTTCCGCGCTCCGGGCGCGCCCTCGGCCGTCAGGCATCCGCTCCAGAACTGCGACATCTGCGACCGCGCCTTCCGTGGCCCGGAGCCAGGGGCCTGCGGGACATGCGCTTCCGGACGGTGACGCGCCGAAGGGCCCGGAATCCGAGGATCCCGGGCCCTTCGTGAAGCGGCGGCGACTACTTGTCCGCGACCGGCTTGCGGAGCGCGATGTTGAGCTCCTTCAGGCGGGCCTCGTCCAGCTCCGTCGGGGCGCCCATCATCAGGTCCTGGGCGTTGCCGTTGAGCGGGAAGGCGATCGTCTCGCGGATGTTCGGCTCGTCGGCGAGGAGCATGACGATGCGGTCGACGCCCGGGGCGATGCCGCCGTGCGGCGGGGCGCCGTACTGGAAGGCGCGGAGCATGCCCGCGAACTCGGTCTCGACGGTCTCCCGCGAGTAGCCGGCGATCTCGAAGGCCTTGAACATGATGTCGGGCTCGTGGTTGCGGATCGCGCCGGAGGACAGCTCGATGCCGTTGCAGACGATGTCGTACTGCCAGCCGAGGATGTCCAGCGGGTCCTGGGTCTCCAGGGCCTCCAGGCCGCCCTGCGGCATCGAGAAGGGGTTGTGCGAGAAGTCGATCTTGCCGGTCTCCTCGTCCTTCTCGTACATCGGGAAGTCGACGATCCAGGCGAACCGGAAGACGTTCTCCTCGAACTGGCCGGCACGCTTGGCGGCCTCGACGCGGACCGGGCCCATGATCTTGGAGACCTCGTCGAACTCGCCCGCACCGAAGAAGACGGCGTGGCCGGGCTCCAGGCCGAGGCGCTCGGTGAGGACCTTGACGTTCTCCTCGGTGAGGAACTTGGCGATCGGGCCGGTCAGGGCGTTGCCCTCGCCGACACGGACCCAGGCCAGGCCCTTCGCACCGAGGGAGACGGCGTAGTCGCCGAGGCCGTCGAAGAACTTGCGCGGCTGGTCACCCGTGTTGGGGACGGCCAGGGCGCGGACGTGCTTGCCCGCGAAGGCCTTGAACTCGGAGTTCTCGAAGACGTCGGTGATGTCGACGAGCTCCAGGTCGGTGCGCAGGTCCGGCTTGTCGTTGCCGTACTTGAGCATCGACTCGCGGAACGGGATCCGCGGGAACGGGGACGTGACGTGGCTGCCGCCGCCGAACTCCTCGAAGAGCTCGGTCATCAGCTTCTCGATCGGCTGGAAGACGTCCTCCTGCTCGACGAAGCTCATCTCGACGTCGAGCTGGTAGAACTCGCCCGGCGAGCGGTCGGCGCGGGCGTCCTCGTCGCGGAAGCAGGGCGCGATCTGGAAGTACCGGTCGAAGCCGGAGATCATCAGCAGCTGCTTGAACTGCTGCGGGGCCTGCGGCAGCGCGTAGAACTTGCCCGGGTTCAGGCGGGACGGGACGACGAAGTCACGGGCGCCCTCGGGGGAGGTCGCGGTGAGGATCGGGGTCGCCATCTCGTTGAAGCCGAGGGCCGTCATCTTGGAGCGGATCGAGGCGATGACCGCCGAGCGCAGCATGATGTTGCGGTGCATGCGCTCGCGGCGCAGGTCGAGGAAGCGGTACTCCAGGCGCCGCTCCTCGTTGACGCCGTCGTCCGTGTTGATCGTGAACGGCAGCGGGGCGGAGGCGCCCAGCACCTCGACCTCGGAGACCTCGACCTCGATCTCGCCGGTGGTGAGCTCGGTGTTGATGTTGTCGGCACCGCGCGAGACGACCTTGCCGTCGACGCGGACGACCGACTCCTTGGTCTGCTTGTCGAGCGCCTCGTACGCGGCGGTGCCAGGACGGGCGACGAGCTGCGTGATGCCGTAGTGGTCGCGCAGATCGATGAAGAGGATGCCGCCCAGGTCGCGCCGATTGTGCAGCCAGCCGCTCAGCCGGACGTCGGTACCGACGTCAGAGGCGCGGAGCTCGCCGCAGGTGTGGGACCTGTACCGATGCATCGTCGTTCATCCAGTCTTGGGGGAGAGGGTTTGGCTCGACCCGTCAAGGTTACCGGGCCTGCCGGGATCGCCGGGGCTCAGCTCGGTGGCGGCCGATCCGGTCATCTTCTTAGAGTGGGGCAATGCGCACCGAGGACGTCCTGGCCGCCATCGCGACCGGCCTGTGGCGCTGGGACAACGCATCCGGGATCGTCACGCTCGACGCGGAGGCGGCCCGGCTGCTCGGGCTGCCCGCCGAGCCCGCCGAGCTGACCGAGGCGGCGGTGCGTTCCCGTTTTCATCCCGTGGACTGGAACGAGATCGACGGGATCGTGAACCTCGCCGTGGCGGAGGGCACCCTCGCCGAGGCCCGGCTGCGGATCATGGACGAGAACGGGCGGGTGATCCGTACCGTACGCAGCCGGTCGAAGCCGTTCGTCGAGGGCACGGACTACCAGCTGGTCGGGACCTTGCAGGAGGTCGCCGAGCCGCAGCCCGGTACCGCGGCCCGTACGCCCGTCACCGGTGACTGGCGCCGCTCGCGCGAGGCGTTCCTGCTGGACGCGGGGCGGGCGCTGGCGGAGGCGCGGTCGACGGCCGAGGTGCTGCGGGTGGCGGCCTCGCTGTCGATGCCCGGATTCTCACCGGACGGGCTCGCGGTGTTCGGCGTCTCGGGTGACCGGCTGACGATCATCGGCCACCACGGGCACAACGCGGGCGACGACGGCCCCTTCTCGGACATGCCGCTGGACACCGACTATCCGGCGGCGGAGGTGGTGCGCACCGGGCGGGCGATCTATCTGCCGACGCCGGAGGAGTACCGGGCCCGTTTCCCGGCGACCTGGCCCCTGGCGCAGCGTTTCGGCAGGGAGTCGTGGGCGTTCCTGCCGCTGATCGTCGCGGGGCGCACGATGGGCGCCTGGATGGCGGCGTTCCGCTACCCGGTGTCGTTCACGCCGGACGAGCGGTCCGTCCTGACGACGGTGGCCCGGATGCTGGCGCAGGCGCTGGCCCGCGCCGGGGTCGCCGAGTCGGAGCGGGAGCTGTCGCTGGGCCTCCAGCGCACGATGATGCCGGTCCTGGGGCCGGCCATCCCCGGCATGGAGGTGGCCGCGCGGTACGTCCCGACCGGCGGCGGGCTCCAGGTGGGCGGCGACTGGTACGACATGATCCAGCTCCCGGGAGGCCGCATCGCCCTCGTCATCGGCGACGTCCAGGGGCATGACGTACGGGCGGCCGGGCTGATGGGCCAGCTGCGGATCGCGCTGCGCGCGTACGCCTCGGAGGGCCACCGCCCGGATGCCGTCCTGTCCCGGGCGTCCCGCTTCCTGTACGGCATCACGGACGGGGCCGAGGGCGACCACGGGGCGGCGCGGTTCGCGACCTGCCTGTACCTGGAGGTGGACCCGGCCACGGGGACCCTCGACATCGCCCGGGCGGGCCACCCGGACCCGGCGATCCGGATGGCCGACGGCACGGTGATGCTGCGGCCCACGGCGGGCGGTCTGCCGCTGGGCATCGTCCCGGACACGGACTACCCGACGACCCGGCTCACCCTGGAGCCGGGCGAGACGTTGATGATCTGCACGGACGGCCTGCTGGAGACGGGCGGGCACGACCTGGAGACCGGCTGGACCCGTATCCGCACGCTGCTGGAGCGGCACGACACCGAGGGCGAGTCGCTGGAGGGGCTGGCGGACAGCCTGGTGCAGGCGGTGCACGGGCCCGGCTCGCACCACACCACCGGTCCGCTCGCCGACCGCCGCGAGGACGACATCGCGGTGCTGCTGCTGTCCCGGACGGGTGCGCCGCTGCGCACGGCGGCGGCCCGGCGTACCGCGATGACGGTGGCGCAGGCGGAGCCGGAGCGGATCGCGGCCGCCCGGCAGCACCTGCGGGAGCTGCTGCACGACTGGGCGGACCCGGAGCAGGTCGATTCGGCGGTCCTCATGGTGTCCGAGATGGTCACCAACGTGCTCGTCCACACCGACGGCGACGCGCTGCTGGTGGCGGAGGCGACCGGCGACCACGGCAAGCGGCGGCTGCGGGTCGAGGTAGCGGACGCCAGCGACGAGCTGCCGCACCGGCGGCGGCCGGGCGAGATGGCGTCGTCGGGGCGCGGCCTGATCCTGATGGAGATGCTCGCCCACGAGTGGGGCGTGGACCCGCGGGGCGAAGGCAAGTCGATCTGGTTCGAGCTGCACGAGGACCGGGACGGGGAGGCTTTCTAGGCGGGGTTCTTCCGGGGGGCTTCCGGGGGGGTCTTCCGGGGGGGGCTTCCGGGGTTCTTCCGGGGGGTCTTCCGGGTGGGAGGCGTTCTGGGTGAGAGGCGTACTGGGTGGGAGGCGTTCTGGACGGACGGCACAGGTGCGGAAGGCTTTTCCTCGGACGGCACCCGGTGCGTGAGCCTTTCCAGGCGGCCACGCACCGGGCGCGTGGGTTTTCTAGGCCGTCGCCGGGTGCGTGAGGCGGAGCTTGGACTGGCCGTGCGGCAGCCGCTCCCAGTCGTCCATGAAATGGGCGGCCAGCCCGTGCTTCTCCGCCAGCCGCACCAGCGTCTCCGTGCGGTAGTAGAAGTCCTCGCCCAGCACCTGGTGCTCGCGGCCCTCGGTGCGGTCGAAGGTGAAGTCGAAGAAGCCACCGGGGGCCAGGACCCGCCCCACGTGCGCGAGGCATTCGTCGATGATCTCCAGGGGTGAGTGGGAGAACACGCTGTGCGCGTGCACCACGGTGAACCAGGAGTCGGGCAGGAAGTCGAGCTTCAGGTTGTCGACGGGTGTCAGATACGGCATCTTCCGCTGGAGCCCGTAGCGTACGAGGGTCTTCTTGGCCTCGATGAGGATGTCGGGCGAGATGTCGATCCCGTAGTAGTGGCCGGGCTCCAGGTGCTCGATGAACCGCCACCCGGCGCGCAGGTTGCCGCAGCCGATCTCCAGCATCCGGTCCTCGGGGCGCAGCCCGTGCTCGACGAGGTAGTCGTACTGCATCTGCCCGAGCGCCAGCCAGCGCGCGTGCGACGGCTGGCCGCCCACGGCCGCCTCCGGGCTGCGGGCGGTGTCGGACGCCATGACCGCCCGGTAGTACGCGACGTGGTCGCCGCCGTGCCTCAGGCGCAGCCGGGCGTTGCGGGCCGCCCGGCGCAGGTGGGGCACCACCCGCTGGGGGTGCGTCAGCGCGTACCGGATCTTGTGGCCGAGACGGGAACGGTTCTTCAGCAGGCGTGGGTCGGGTGGTGTCTGGTGCGTCTGGTCGTGCATGACGGCCTCCGTGCGTCCCGGGCTGCCCCCTGCCGCGGATGCTAACCGGGCGCCGGGTCGACGGCCGCCAGGACACGGCCTGCGCGCCGCTACGTCCCGCCCGCCGCGTACAGCCGCCGCAGCTCGCCGATCACCCCGAACGCGGCGGCCGTGAGCGGGACCGCGAGCAGCATGCCGAGGATCCCGGCGACGGACGCGCCCGCGGTGATGGCGAGCATGACGACGGCCGGGTGCATCTGGACCGTACGGCTCTGGATCACCGGCTGGAGGACGTGTCCCTCGATGAGCTGTACGGCGAGGACGACGCCGACGGCCCACAGCGCGATGACGACGCCCCGGTCGGCGAGCGCCACGAGGATCGCCACGGCCCCGGAGATGAACGCGCCGAGGTAGGGGATGTACGCGCCGACGAAGACCAGGGCGCCCAGCCCCACGGCGCCCGGGACGCGCAGGATGAGCAGCCCGGCGGTGATGAGCAGGGCGTCGATCAGCGCGATGAACGTCGTGCCGCGCATGAAGCCCTCCACGGCCCCGAAGGCGCGGCGGGCCATGGTCTCGACGTGGTCGGCGCCGCCCTGCGGCACGAGGGAACGCAGGGCGCGCATGGCCCGGCCCGAGTCGCGGAGGAAGAAGAAGACGAGGAGCAGGGCGAGGACGGCCATGGCGATCACCTCGCCGACGACGCTGAGCCCGCTGATGACGCCGGACGCCGCCGTGCCGCCGAACTTGCCCAGGAGGTTCCTGGCGTTGCCGGCGAGATCGTCCAGCGAGGTGCCGGCGGCGCCGAAGTGCTCGGAGAGGTCGGTGGCGGCACGGCGCAGGGAGGTGATGATCTGGTCGCCGGTGTCGATGAGCGCGGCGACCACGATGTAGGTGGCGCCGCCGACGACGGCGACCACGGCCGCGCAGGTCAGCCCGGCGGCCAGGGACCGCTGGACCTTCATGGCCACGAGCCGCCGGTACAGCGGTCCGAGCAGTGCGGT
This sequence comes from Streptomyces sp. NPDC000229, assembly GCF_040300825.1. Lineage (NCBI taxonomy): Bacteria > Bacillati > Actinomycetota > Actinomycetes > Kitasatosporales > Streptomycetaceae > Streptomyces > Streptomyces sp. NPDC000229. Next base: position 58,637 of record NZ_JBEPEL010000005.1, on the reverse strand, counting down.
CCCCAGCAGGGCGAGCAGGACGGGCGTGACGGCGGTCCGGAACGTCACGCACAGCCATACGCCGACCGCCGCCACGCCGGTGACGAGCAGGATGACGACGCACCAGGCGGCGACGCGCCGGACGGGCTCGGGGAGCGTGTGCACCCCTCCACGCCATCACGATCACCCCGGCTCCGCCCGCGGGCGGGGCCGGGCGGGTGACGCCCCGTCAGGCGCCGGGGGTGATCTCCGGGCCCGTGCCGTCCTGCATTCCGTGGACCGCCGGGACCCGGCCGAGGCGGCCGGCCTGGAAGTCCTCGAAGGCCTGGCGCAGTTCGGCCTCGGTGTTCATCACGAACGGGCCGTAGTGCGCCATGGGCTCCCGGATGGGCTGACCGCCGAGGAGGATGACCTCCAGGTCGGGGGCGTGCCCGTCCTGCTTGTCGTCGGCGCGGACGGTCAGCGAGGCTCCGGCACCGAACACGGCCGTCTGGCCCATGTGGACGGGTCGCCGTTCGGTTCCGGCGGAGCCGCGCCCGGCGAGGACGTACGCGAGGCCGTTGAAGTCCTGCCGCCACGGGAGGGTGACCTCGGCTCCGGGGCGCAGGGTGGCGTGGATCATGGTGATGGGTGTGTGCGTGATGCCGGGCCCCTGGTGGCCGTCGAGCTCGCCGGCGATGACGCGCAGCAGCGCGCCGCCGTCGGGTGAGGCGAGGAGCTGGACCTGGCCGCCGCGGATGTCCTGGTAACGGGGGTCCATCATCTTGTCCTTGGCGGGCAGGTTCACCCACAGCTGGAGCCCGTGGAAGAGACCGCCCGACATGACGAGGTTCTCCGGCGGGGCCTCGATGTGCAGCAGACCGGAGCCGGCGGTCATCCACTGGGTGTCGCCGTTGCGGATGGTGCCGCCGCCGCCGTTGCTGTCCTGGTGGACGAACGTTCCGTCGATGAGGTACGTGACGGTCTCGAATCCTCGGTGGGGGTGCCACGGCGTCCCTTTCGCCTCCCCGACGCCGTATTCGACCTCGCCCATCTGGTCCATCATGATGAACGGGTCGAGGTAGCGGTAGTTGATCCCGGCGAACGCGCGGCGCACCGGGAAGCCCTCCCCCTCGAAGCCGCTGGGTGCGGTGGTCACGGCCAGCACCGGACGCGGCACCGCACCCGCGGGCGTGTCGACGCGCGGCAGGGTGAGCGGGTTCTCGACGGTTACGGCAGGCATGGCGGGTCCTCCTCGGGGCTGCCCGTCCGGGCGGCACACCCCCAGATTAGTTGAACACTGAACTTCCTGCCACCGGAACACGTCCGGGCCGCTCGGCATTCCCGCCGCCACAGCGGCGGTCGGCAGCGCCGGCCGGTCGGCGGTCCTGGAGGGCCGTCCAGGAGGACGGCCGTGCGGAAGGCGGGACTGCGGTCGAGGCCGAGCCCTGGACGCGTATCGCGCGCTGATTGCGGAATGCGGCGTTCCGATCCACCGGTATGGCGGGCCGCCCGCCCCGTACGAAGTCGAAGCGGTGGACGAACGCGCCGCCCGGTTCCGCCACGTCGCAGCTGGCCCCAGGCCCCTGACCTGCGCCTGAACCGCTCCCGCTCGGCGGGGGCGATGACCTCACCGCGCCGTCGGCGGATCCGTCGGGGAGTCCCCGTGCCTCAGCCGTACATCCGGCGCATGGCGAAGTCGACCATCTGCTCCACGGCCTTCGCGTCGAACACCATCCGGTGGTCGCCCTCCATGTCGAGGACGAAGCCGTACCCGGTGGGCAGCAGGTCGATCACCTCGGCGCCGGTGATCACGAAGTACTTGGACTCCTTGCCCGCGTACCGGCGCAGCTCCTTGAGCGACGTGAACATCGGGATGACCGGCTGCTGGGTGTTGTGCAGCGCGAGGAAGCCGGGGTTGTCGCCGCGGGGGCAGTAGACCTTCGACGTCGCGAAGATCTGCTGGAAGTCCTCGGCCGACAACGACCCGGTGGTGAACGCCCGCACGGCATCCGCGAGCGAGGGCGGCGACGGCTCGGGGTACAGCGGCTGCTGCTGCGCGTACCCCTGCTGGGGCTGGGCGTACGCGCCCTGGTTCTGCTCGTACCCGTACATGCCCGCAAGGGTACTGAGTACGCGGGCTCCCGTGGCGCGTGCCCGGCGACTCGAGCGCCACGGTTCGCCGCACGGCCACCGGACGTCACGTCCGCACGGGCCCCTTGGCCGCGGGAGCACCGTGTGTCAGTGGTGGGCCTTAAGCTCCCCGCCCATGAGCACAGGGGTGTGGGCGGGCGTCCGGGAGCGGGTTCTGGCGCTGGCGAAGGCGCCGGCGGCGCGGGAGGTGTTCGGCTTCCACGGCCGGCTGGAGGACCCGCTGTCCCGGGAGGACCTGGCCGGCTTGGAGCGGTACACCGGCGTGCGGCTGCCCGAGGAGTACCGCGACTTCCTGCTGCACGTCGGCGCGGGCGGCGCGGGCCCGGCGTACGGGGTGTACCCGGTGTGCCGGAACGAGGACGGCAGCTGGCAATGGCACGGCGACGGCGCCGACATGACGCTGCCCACGCGGCTGGCGGAGCCCTTCCCGGTCGACCGGGTGGACCCGGGCGTCCTCGCGGAGCTGCTCGATGAGCAGCCGGACGAGGAGGCGTACGAGGACATCGACAAGTTCGACGCGGTGAACGAGGCGTGGGAGGAGCGCATGAGTGAGGTGCTCTGGGCCGACGAGGCCACCGTCGGCGCGATCTGCCTGTCCACCGTCGGGTGCGCCCGGCGCCAGTGGCTGGTCGTGTCCGGCCCCGAACGGGGCCGTATGTGGGACGACCCGCGCTGCGACGACGCCGACCTCGCGCCGATGGGCGTCACCTTCGCCGAGTGGTACCTGGACTGGCTGGCCGACGCGTACCGCACGGCCGGACTGGCGTGACGGTCAGCACTCCGCGCGAGCTCACCGGCACCCAGCGTGCCGCTTTCCGCGGGCTCCCCCGGGCCACCCGGGCCGCCACCGCGCCCTGCCCGGGGCGGCCGGGGGCGTAACGCGTCACAGATCGGCCGAAAGGGTTGCTCTTATTACCGACGGGTAGCATCATCGTAGCTACTTGCTGGTACGTGTACGAGGATCCCGCCTCCCCGAGCCTTACGGAGCCGTCGCCATGGGGCACTACAAGTCGAATCTCCGCGACATCGAGTTCAACCTCTTCGAGGTCCTCGGGCGCGACAAGGTCTACGGCACCGGTCCGTTCGAGGAGATGGACGTCGAGACCGCGAAGAGCGTCCTGGACGAGATGCGCCGTCTCGCCGAGAACGACTTCGCCGACTCCTTCGCGGACGCCGACCGGAACCCGCCGGTCTTCGACCCGGAGACGAACACCGCGCCGATCCCGGAGACGTTCAAGAAGTCCTACAAGGCCTTCATGGACTCCGAGTACTGGCGCCTCGGCCTGCCCGAGGAGATCGGTGGCACCACCTCACCGCGCTCCCTGATCTGGGCGTACGCGGAGCTGATCCTCGGCTCGAACCCGGCGATCTGGATGTACTCCTCCGGCCCGGCCTTCGCCGGCATCCTCTTCGAGGAGGGCAACGAGGCGCAGAAGAAGATCGCCGAGATAGCCGTCGAGAAGCAGTGGGGCTCCACCATGGTCCTCACCGAGCCGGACGCCGGCTCGGACGTGGGCGCGGGCCGCACCAAGGCCGTGCAGCAGGACGACGGCTCCTGGCACATCGAGGGCGTGAAGCGCTTCATCACGTCCGGTGAGCACGACATGTCGGAGAACATCCTCCACTACGTGCTGGCCCGCCCCGAGGGCCACGGCCCCGGCACCAAGGGCCTGTCGCTGTTCCTCGTGCCGAAGTTCCACTTCGACTGGGAGACCGGCGAGCTGGGCGAGCGCAACGGCGTGTACGCGACGAACGTCGAGCACAAGATGGGCCTCAAGGCGTCCAACACGTGCGAGATGACCTTCGGCGACAAGCACCCCGCCAAGGGCTGGCTGATCGGCGACAAGCACGACGGCATCCGCCAGATGTTCCGCATCATCGAGTTCGCCCGCATGATGGTCGGCACGAAGGCCATCGCCACCCTCTCCACGGGCTACCTGAACGCGCTGGAGTACGCCAAGGAGCGCGTGCAGGGACCCGACCTGGCGAACTTCATGGACAAGACCGCGCCCAAGGTCACCATCACGCACCACCCCGACGTGCGCCGCTCGCTGATGACGCAGAAGGCGTACGCGGAGGGCATGCGCGCCCTCGTCATGTACACCGCCGCCATCCAGGACGAGATCCAGATCAAGGAAGCGGCCGGCGAGGACGCCAAGGCGCTGATCGGCCTGAACGACCTGCTCCTGCCGATCGTCAAGGGCTACGGCTCCGAGCGGTCCTACGAGCAGCTCGCCCAGTCGCTCCAGACCTTCGGCGGCTCCGGGTACCTCCAGGAGTACCCGATCGAGCAGTACATCCGTGACGCCAAGATCGACACCCTGTACGAGGGCACGACCGCGATCCAGGGCCAGGACTACTTCTTCCGCAAGATCGTCCGCGACCAGGGCGCCGCGCTGAACGCCCTCTCCGAGGAGATCAAGAAGTTCCTGGCCGTCGGCACCGGCGGCGAGGAGCTGGCCCCGGCCCGCGACGCGCTCGCCAAGGCGGCCGTGGACCTGGAGGGCATCGTCGGCAAGATGCTGACCGACCTCACCGCCACCGGCGAGGACGTCAAGAACATCTACAAGGTCGGCCTCAACACCACCCGCCTCCTCATGGCCTCCGGTGACGTGGTCGTCGGCTACCTGCTGCTGCGCGGTGCCGCCGTCGCGGCGGAGAAGCTGGAGACCGCCTCCGCGAAGGACAGGACGTTCTACCAGGGCAAGATCGCCGCGGCGAAATTCTTCGCAGCGAACGTCCTGCCGGGCGTCTCCACCGAGCGCGCCATCGCCGAGGGCATCGACAACTCCCTGATGGAGCTGGACGAGGCCGCGTTCTAGTCCCAGTACGCGACCGGTCCAAGGCGGCCCGCTCCCCCGAGGTTCCCGGGGGGCGGGCCGCCGTCGTTCGCTGGGTCACCGAGACAGCGATTCACCGGGACACCGGGTCATCGGGTCATCGGGTCACCGAGCGCGGCGTCCCCGCGTCACCGGGGCGCCCTCACCGAGACACCCGGTCACCGAGACGCCGGATCACCCTCGCCGGGCTCACCGATTCGCCGAATCGCCGAATCGCCGAGACACGGCGCCCCGCGTCACCGGGCGGTGCACACCGAGAAGTGGCTCACCCGGCAGGTGCCCGACGGCACCGCCCCGCGCAGTTGGACCGCCGTGCCGTCACCCGCCACGTACCACCGCTCGCCGCGCGGGACGCCCGCGACGGGGCGCTCGCCCGGCTCCATCGCCACCCAGCGGCCGTGCACCGTGCGGTGCCACCGTGCCTGGGCCCCGCAGAAGCGACAGGTCATCAGCGAGCCGGTGCGCGAGGGGCGCGGCTGCGCGGGTATCGAGGCACGAGGCGCCGCGGGGGCCGAGGCCCGCAGCGTCGCGGCGGTCACGGGCAGGATGTCCCCGAGGCGCACGGGGTCCCGGTCCGGGGTGCCCGTCGCCGCGGTGGTGCACGCCGCGCAGAGCGACATCCCGAGCGCGGCGCTCCACTCGGCCCCGGGCGTTTCGCATGCGGCACAGACGGGCGAGACGGGCATGGTCGTCGTGGTCACCAGTGCACCTCCGGTCGCGACCGGCGAGTCAGCGGACTGCTGTCCCGCTACGTCTTCCGATAGTCGCAGCCACCACTGACAACGGGCCGTTCACGACCGTTCCCCGCACCGGCCCCGCCCGTAAAGTGAGGGCCATGAGCAGCTCATCCCCCCGCTTCGACCGCGGTCACACCGACGACCTCATGACCTTCCTGGCGGAATCCCCGACGCCGTACCACGCCGTGGCCAACGCCGGTGAACGGCTGGAGAAGGCCGGCTTCCGGCAGCTCGACGAGACCGCCGCCTGGGACGGTACGAGCGGCGGCAAGTACGTCATCCGCGGCGGCGCGATCATCGCCTGGTACGTGCCGGAAGGCGCCGACCCGCACACCCCCTTCCGGATCATCGGCGCCCACACCGACTCGCCCAACCTCCGGGTCAAGCCGCAGCCCGACATGGGCGCGTACGGCTGGCGGCAGGTCGCCGTCGAGACGTACGGCGGAACCCTGCTCAACACCTGGCTCGACCGCGACCTGGGCCTTTCCGGGCGGCTGACGCTGCGCGACGGCAGCCACCGGCTGGTGAACGTCGACCGGCCGCTGCTGCGGGTGCCGCAGCTCGCGATCCACCTGGACCGGCAGGCCAACGAGGGCCTCAAGCTGGACCGTCAGCGGCACATGCAGCCCATCTGGGGCCTGGGCGACGACGTCCACGAGGGCGACCTGATCCGGTTCGTGGCCGAGGAAGCGGAGGTGACCGCCGGTGACGTGGCCGGCTGGGACCTCATGGTCCACGCCCTGGAGGCGCCCGCCTATCTGGGCCGGGACCGGGAGCTGCTGGCCGGTCCGCGCATGGACAACCTGCTGTCGGTGCACGCGGGCGTGGCCGCCCTGGCCGCCGTATCGACCGCCGGCGAACTGGAGTTCATCCCCGTACTCGCCGCCTTCGACCACGAGGAGAACGGCTCCGAGTCCGACACCGGCGCCCAGGGCCCCCTCCTCGGCGGCGTCCTGGAGCGGTCCGTCTTCGCGCGTGGCGGCGGCTACGAGGACCGGGCGCGCGCCTTCGCGGGAACGGTCTGCCTGTCCTCGGACACCGGACACGCGGTGCACCCCAACTACGCAGAACGCCACGACCCCACGCACCATCCGCGCGCGGGCGGCGGCCCCATCCTCAAGGTGAACGTCAACCAGCGGTACGCGACGGACGGCAGCGGCCGGGCCGTCTTCGCGGCGGCGTGCGAGAAGGCGGGCGTGCCGTGGCAGACGTTCGTGTCGAACAACGACATGCCCTGCGGCACGACCATCGGCCCGATCACCGCCGCCCGCCACGGCATCCGGACCGTGGACATCGGCGTGGCGATCCTCTCCATGCACAGCGCCCGCGAACTGTGCGCCGCCGACGACCCGTTCCTGCTGGCCAACGCCCTGGTCTCGTTCCTGAAGTAGCCCGCCCCGCGTAGGTGTTGCGGGGCGGGGTACCCGCAACACCTACTGACGAGGAGGCGAGAATCATGGGCCTGGGTGGCTGCATCATTCTCATAGCGGTCGGGGCGATCCTCACCTTCGCGACCGACTGGGAAGCACAGGGCGTCAATCTGGACCTGGTGGGGCTGATCCTCATGGCGGTCGGCATCATCGGAGTCGCGACGTTCACGAGTATCGCCAGGCGCCGCAGGGCGGTTGTCCCGCCGGTCGCGCCGACGGTGGTCGACCCGACGGACGACCGGCGCTACTGAGCCGTTCGCGACCGAAACATCGAAACATCTGCGAAAGGCCGTGCCTGACACCGTGTCGGCATGGTTCTGCTGGGACAACAGACGGCTCTCGTACGCCATCGGGGGCCGAAACGGCGGGTGTTCTGGAGCGCCGTCGCCGCGGCCGTGGCGCTGGCGGCGACCGTCGGCGGCTATGCGATCCACGCGTACGACGGGCGGCCCCCGTGGGGCACGGACATCGCCTATGAGGCGGGTTTCCTCCAGGGCAACCGCATCCGCCACTCCGACGTGACCGGAGAGCGGGTGCGGGAGCTGCTGGGGGGCGGCTGCGCCCGGATGGAGGCCGAGGGGCTGGGCGGCCGGAAGGCCACCCACAACCCCGCGGTGTGGGTGGCCGGTTGCCTGGACGGGGCGGCGGGAAGGCCGTCCCGGCACCAGGGCCTGGCGTACTGACCCCTACGCGGTGTCCATCCCCGCGAGGATCAGCGGCAGCCGGGTGGCGCCCGACTCCGTGACCTTCACCGGGACGCCCCAGTCCTGCTGGTGGACGTGGCAGGCCGGGTACTCGTTCGCCGGGTCGTCGTCGCAGGACGCGGCCATCGCGGACACGTGCAGCACGCCCTCGGTGACGGCCGGGTTCAGCACCAGCTCCCGGGACAGGTCCGTGCCGGTGCCCTCGCCGGAGGCGAGCAGCTCCGGCGGCGTGGAGGACACCAGGAGCCGCGTGGAGGGGCCGTACCGCTCGTCCAGCTTCTGGCCGGTCGGCGCCCGGAAGACGACGTCCAGCTTCAGCGTGCCGGGCGCGATCTCGGTCGCCTCGCGCCGCGTGCGGTGGGCCACCGCGGCCACCTGGACGGCTTCCTCCGGGAGCCGCAGCCGGGTCAGCCGGTGCCGGGCCGACTCCACGACCACGATGTCGTCTCCGACGAGCACGGCATCGCTCGGTTCGCGCAGGTCGGTGGCGAGGGTGGTGACCTCACCGGCGGCCGGGTCGTAGCGGCGCAGGGCGTGGTTGTACGTGTCCGACACGGCGACCGAGCCGTCCGGCAGGGCGGTGACGCCCAGCGGGTGCTGGAGCAGCGCCTGGCCGGCCTCGCCGTCGCGGTGGCCGAAGTCGAACAGTCCGGTGCCCACGGCGGTGTGGACGGCGCCCTCGGGGTCGACCCACCGCAGGGCGCTGGTCTCGGAGTCGGCGACCCACAGGCGCTCGTCGGTGGCGGCGAGCCCGGACGGCTGGGCGAACCACGCCTCGGCGGCCGGCCCGTCGACGAGGCCCTCGTTCGTCGTCCCCGCCGCCACCCGCACGGTGCCGCGCTCCGGGTCGTACGCCCACAGCTGGTGGACGCCCGCCATGGCGATCCACACCTCGTCCCGCCACCAGGCGACGTCCCACGGCGACGACAGGGCGACCTCGCGGGCGGGCCCGGCGGTGGGGGACCCCTGCCACCACTGCGCGCCGGTCCCGGCGACGGTGGACACCTCACCGGTGCCGGGGTCCAGCACCCGCAGGGCGTGGTTGACGGTGTCGGCGACCACGACCCTGCCGTCGGGCAGCAGGCACAGCCCCTGCGGCTCGTTGAACCGCGCCTCGTCCGCCTTCCCGTCGACGAGGCCGCGCTCACCGGTGCCGTACCGGCGTACGACGGTCTCGCCGTCCGCCGCCAGCTCCACCACCTGGTGGCGGGTGGTGTCGGTCACCAGGAGGTTGCCGCTGTCGAGCACGAGCGCCTTGCCGGGGAACCGGAGGTGCGTGGCGACGGGCTCCGGCGGTACGTAGGGCCCGTCCCCGCGCCGCAGGGTGCCCTTGGCCTCGTGCTCGGCCTCCAGTTCCTCGACGAGCGTCTCGATCGCCTTGGCGTGACCCTCACCGGCGTGCTGGGCGACGACGTACCCCTCGGGGTCGATGACGACGAGCGTCGGCCAGGCCCGTACGGCGTACTGCTTCCAGGTGGCGAGCTCGGGGTCGTCGAGGACGGGGTGGTGGACCTCGTACCGCTCGACGGCGTCGACGACGGCCTGGTGCTCGGCCTCGTGGACGAACTTCGGCGAGTGCACGCCGATGATCACGACGGTGTCCCGGTGCTTCTCCTCCAGCTCGCGCAGCTCGTCCAGGACGTGGAGGCAGTTGATGCAGCAGAACGTCCAGAAGTCGAGGATGACGATGCGTCCTCGCAGGTCGGCGAGGGTGAGCTGGTCACCACCCGTATTGAGCCAGCCGCCCTTGCCGATCAGCTCGGGGGCACGGACACGGGCACTGCGGGGCGCGGGGGCGGGCGCCGGGGCGGCATCGTTCATGGTTCAAGCTTGCCATCCGGCCGTGACCGTCCGGTCACGTCCGTACGACGCGGGGTGCAGCCACAGGGCCGTTGGCATGCCCCGTCACCCGCCGTTGGGGGCGTCCTTCCCGGTCGGCCGGGCGACGGCGGCCCGGCCGGGTACGCATCCCTCATGAGATACCTCGTACGCGACAAGATCTTCGCCATCGGCGACGACTACTGGATCGAGGACGAGAACGGCGCCCACGCCTTTCTCGTCGACGGCAAGGCGCTCCGGATGCGCGACACCCTGGAACTGAAGGACCCGGCGGGGCGGGTGCTGGTCACCCTGCGGGCGAAGATGCTCAGCGTGCGCGGTGCGATGACCGTGGAGCGGGACGGGCAGGTCCTCGCGACCGTCCGCCGCAAGCGGCTGTCGCTGCTGCGCAACCACTACCGGGTGGCCCTGGAGGGAGGGGCGGAGCTGGACGTCAGCGGGCGGATCCTGGACCGGGAGTTCACCGTCGCCCGGGACGGCGAGCTGGTGGCGCACATCTCCCGCAAGTGGCTGCGGGTGCGCGACACGTACACCGTCGACGTCGTACGGGACGACGCCGACGCGGCGCTGCTGATCGCGGTGGCGGTGTGCGTGGTCCGGATGGCGGAGAAGGACTGAACCGGCCGCGCGCCGGGACGGGCGGGTGCCCCCGCGGGCGTGCCGGAGCCCCGGCGGGCACGTGCCCGGGCGGGCGGACACGTGCCCCGACGGGCAGGCACCTGCCCCGACGGGCAGGCACCTGCCCCGGCGGGCGGGCACCCGGCGGGCGTGAGCGTCAGGCGCGCGGTGAGGGCACGCCCAGGCGGCGGTCCTTGAGGGCGGGGAACTGGTCGCGGGTGGTGGCCACGAGGGCCGGGTCGAGGTCCACCGTGAGGACCTCCTCCGCCTCGCCCGCCTCCGCGAGGACCTCGCCCCAGGGGTCGACGACGAGGCTGTGGCCCGCCTGGGGGACGCCCGCGTGGGTGCCGGCGGTGCAGCAGGCGAGGACGTACGCCTGGTTCTCGACCGCGCGGGCGCGGGCCAGCAGGGTCCAGTGCTCGCGGCGGCGCGCGGGCCAGCCGGCCGGGACGGCGAAGGCGAGGGCCCCGGCGTCGACCAGGCCACGGAAGAGTTCCGGGAAGCGGAGGTCGTAGCAGGTGGCGACGCCCAGCGGCAGGCCGGGCACGGGGACGGTGACGAGTTCGTCGCCCGCCGCCATCATCACGGCCTCGCCCTTGTCGAAGCCGAAGCGGTGGATCTTGCGGTACGAGGCGACGAGGTCGCCGGACGGGGAGAAGACGAGGGCGGTGTTGTAGAGGGCGCCGTCGGGGGCGCGTTCCACGATGGAGCCCGCGTGCAGCCAGACGGAGGCGTCCGCGGCCGCCTTCGCCATGGCCTCGTGCGTCGGGCCGGTCAGCGGCTCGGCCTCGGCCTCGAACGACTCGTACGCGAAAGCTCCCACCGGCCACAGTTCCGGCAGGACCACCAGGTCGGCGACCCCCCGCTGTTCGGCCACCAGGGAAGTGACGCGGGCTCTGCGGGACTTGGGCGATTCATCCGGATCTACTGCGATCTGGAGCAACGAGGCGCGCACACTACCACCGTCCTGGCATTCGAGTCGTCAACACGGGCCTACGATCGTCACACGAAAGCACTGCCGGGGTGCCTGCCCGCAGCGTACTGTTTCTTTCCGGGGGCCACCCCCGGACCCCCGGTAGCTGCCGCAGCACCCAGCCCGCGTACGAACCGCCCGAGGGGTCCCGTGACCGTCCATCCCAGCCTCCAGCCCTACGCCGACGCCTGGACCCACTCCATCGAAGCGATATCCGAGCTGGTGCAGCCGCTCGTCGAGGGGGAGTGGAATCGAGCCACGCCCTGCCCCGGCTGGTCGGTGCGCGACATCGTGTCGCACATCATCGGCATGGAGTGCGAGATGCTGGGGGACCCGCGCCCGATCCACTCGCTGCCGCGCGATCTCTTCCACGTACGCAGTGACTTCGCGCGCTACATGGAGATGCAGGTCGATGTGCGCCGGCACCACACCGGGCCGGAGATGACCGCCGAGCTGGAGTACACGCTCATCCGCCGCGCCCGCCAGCTGCGCAACGAGAACCGCTCCCCCGAGACCCTGATCCGCGCCCCGCTCGGCGCCGAGCAGTCCCTGGAACTGGCCTACCGGATGCGGGCGTTCGACGTCTGGTGCCACGAGCAGGACCTGCGCACCGCGCTCGTCAAGCCGGGCAACCTCGACTCCCCCGGCGCGTACGTGGCGCGCGACAACTTCCTGACCGTCCTGCCGAAGGTGGTCGCCAAGGACGCGGGCGCGCCGCCGAACACGGCGGTCGTCTTCGACGTGCACGGCCCGGTGGAGTTCCTCCGTACGGTACGGGTCGACGCCGACGGCCGTGGCTCCGTGGACGGCGCGCCCTCGCTGGGCCCGGCCGTGACGATCGCCACGGACTGGGAGACGTACGTACGCCTCGCCTGCGGGCGGGTGCGGCCGGCCGCCGTCGCGGACCGGGTCAAGGTGGAGGGCGACACGGAGCTGGCGGACGCGATCCTCCGCAGCTTCGCGATCACCCCGTAAGGTCCCTCACACGGGGACGTGGACGGTCTCCACCCGGCTCGCCACCAGCCGGTCCCGTTCCCGCCGGGCCGTGCGGGCCCGTAGCCGCATGATCTGCGCGACGCCCAGGGCCTGGAGCACGAAGACGGCACTGAAGGCGATCCGGTAGTCACCGCCGGTGGCGTCCAGCAGGACGCCGACGGCGAACAGGGTGGTGATGGACGCGGTGAAGCCGCCCATGTTGACGATGCCGGACGCCGTGCCCTGCCGCTCCGGCGGGTTCGCCGGCCGGGCGAAGTCGAAGCCGATCATCGACGCGGGCCCGCAGGCGCCGAGGACGACGCACAGGGCGGCCAGCAGCCACATCGGGGCGTGGGCGCCCGGGTACGCGAGGGTGGCCGCCCAGACGGCGGCGGTGGCCGCGACGGTGCCGAGCGCGAGCGGCACGCGGGCTCCGTGGTGGCGGGCGATGATCTGGCCGTAGGTCATGCCGAAGACCATGTTGGAGAGCACGGTCAGCGTCAGCATGTCGCCGGCCGCTCCGCGGGACAGGCCCTGCCCCTCGACGAGGAAGGGCAGCCCCCACAGCAGCAGGAACACCATGGCCGGGAACTGGGTGGTGAAGTGCACCCACATGCCGAGCCGGGTGCCGGGCTCGCGCCATGACTGGACGATCTGCCGGCGGACGTACGCCACGCCCGCGTGGTGCGCGGGCTCCGGCTCGTACCCCTCGGGGTGGTCCTTCAGGAACACCAGGAGCAGCACGAGGACGACCACCCCGGCCAGCGAGCTGCCGGCGAACGTCGCCGTCCAGCCCAGCCCGTCCAGGGTCCGCGCGATCACGATCGTCGAGACGAGGTTCCCGACGACCCCGAAGAGCCCCGCGACCTGCGCGATCAGCGGGCCTCGCCGGGCCGGGAACCAGCGCGACCCCAGCCGCAGCACGGAGATGAAGGTCATCGCGTCGCCGCAGCCGAGCAGCGCGCGGGAGGCCAGCGCCATGCCGTACGAGGGCGAGAGCGCGAAGCCCAGCTGGCCGAGGGTGAACAGCACCACACCCAGGGTGAGGACCTTCTTGGTGCCGAGCCGGTCGACCATCAGGCCGACGGGTATCTGCATGCCTGCGTAGACCAGCAGCTGGAGGATGGAGAAGGTGGACAGGGCGGAGGCGTTGACGCCGAAGCGGTCGGCGGCGTCCAGGCCGGCGACGCCCAGGGACGTACGGAAGATGACGGCGACGAGGTAGACGCAGACGCCGACGCCCCAGACGAGGGCGGCGCGGCGGCCGCCGGGCGGGTCGGAGGGCAGGGACACGGCGGTGGAGCTGCTCACCGGCCCTCACCCCTGACCAGGACCTTGACGCGGCTGACATGGCGGTGCACGCACCGGGCGGCCTCCTCCGTGTCGCCGGCGCGGAGGGCGTCGAGGATCTCGGCGTGCTCGGCGATGTTCTTGGCGACGCGGTCGGGGTGGGCCTCCATCACGGCGACGCCCATGCGCAGTTGCCGGTCGCGCAGCTGGTCGTAGAGGCGGGAGAGGATCTCGTTGCCCGCGTGACGGACGATCTCGGCGTGGAAGCAGCGGTCGGTGACGGCGACGGCGGCGAGGTCGCCCTCGTCGGCGCGCAGCCGCTGTTCCTCCAGCAGGTCCTCCAGCCGCTCCAGGAGCGAGACCGGGGCGGGGACCGCCTTGCGGACGGCGAACTCCTCGACGAGGAGCCGGGTTTCGACGACGTCGGCGATCTCCTGTGCGGAGACGGCGAGGACCAGGGCGCCCTTCTTGGGGTAGAGCTTCAGCAGCCCTTCCATCTCCAGCTTGAGCAGCGCTTCGCGTACGGGCGTACGGGACACCCCGACGGCCTCGGCGAGCTCCCCTTCGGTGAGGAGCGTCCCGCCCTGGTAACGGCGGTCGAGGACGGCTTGCTTGACATGGGTGTAGACGCGGTCGGCTGCGGGAGGGGCGGAAGGCATGCACACAGCATAGATACAAGAGGGGTGCATCAGGGGGAGCCTGCGGGGAGGTAGGACGGAACTCACAGACCCCAGGGGCATCCTGTGCCCCACACCACGTGACCTGTATCACGTGGCCTGTATCACGTGGCCTGCATCACACTTACCGCTCATCCTCAGGAATCCCGAACTCCCGTACATCCCTTGGGCGGGTTCGGAGGTCTCCTCATGGGCACCGGTTTTCCGGCCCGCCAGGTTGAGGCGTTTTCGACGTCCTCGAGACTCGAACTCGGAGCGTTTTCTTTTGATATCGATGAACACGGCCGTGCGCCGCACCGCCACGGTTGTCCTCTCGGGCGGTCTGCTGCTGACCGCCTCCCCGCTCGCGGCCCCGGCCGCGGCGGCCACGCCGATCCCGTCCATCAGCGCCAAGGGCGCCTTCATGGTGGACCAGGCGGACGGCAAGGCCATCTACGGCAAGGCCAACACCACCCGCCGTCAGATGGCCAGCACGACGAAGGTCACGACCGCGATCGTGGTCCTCACCACACCGGGCGTGGACCTCAACCGCAAGGTGACCATCAAGCAGGAGTACCGCGACTACGTGGTCCGCAACGGCGCGAGCACCGCCGACCTGCGTACCGGCGACAAGCTGACCGTCCGCCAGCTGCTGTCCGCGATGATGCTGCCGTCCGGCAGCGACGCCGCGTACGCCCTCGCCGACACCTTCGGCACCGGCACGACCACCGCCGCCCGGACCAAGTCGTTCATCAGCAAGATGAACGCCAAGGCGAAGCAGCTCGGCCTGACGAACACGATGTACGACTCCTTCGACGGCATCTCGGCGGCCGGGTACAACTACACGACCCCGCCCGAGCTGGCGAAGATGGCCCGCCACGCCTTCAGCAGCGCCGTCTTCCGCGACATCGTCAAGGCGACGTCGTACAAGACCACGGCGACCACCAGCACCGGCGCCACGCGCACGTACACCTGGTACAACACCAACAAGTTGCTCGGCTCCTACAGCGGCGCCGTCGGCATCAAGACCGGCACCGGTACGGCGGCCGGCCCGTGCCTGGTCTTCGCGGCCACCCGCGGCACCAAGACCTACGTGGGCGTCGTCCTGAACGCCCCCGACCGCTTCAACGACGCGGCCAAGCTGCTGGACTTCGGCTTCGGCTCCACGACCGCCAGCACCATGGAGCTGCGCTCCCTCCCGTCGGGCGCCCAGCGCGACTGACCGGCACGCACACGGTGAAGGGCCCGGACGCGACTACGCGTCCGGGCCCTTCCGCGTACCGGGCTCAGGCCCAGGTGATCAGCCGCTTGGGCTGCTCCAGGATCGCGGCGATGTCCGCGAGCACCTTGGAGCCCAGCTCCCCGTCGACCAGCCGGTGGTCGAACGAGAGGGCCAGCGTGGTGACCTGACGGGGCTTCACCTTGCCCTTGTGGACCCACGGCTGGAGCTTGATCGCCCCGACCGCGAGGATCGCCGACTCGCCCGGGTTGAGGATCGGCGTACCGGTGTCGACGCCGAAGACGCCGACGTTGGTGATGGTCACCGTGCCGCCCTGCATGGCCGCCGGGGTCGTCTTCCCCTCGCGGGCCGTGGACACCAGTTCACCGAGAGAGGCGGCCAGTTCGGGCAGCGTCTTGTCGTGCGCGTCCTTGATGTTCGGCACGATCAGGCCGCGCGGCGTGGCGGCCGCGATGCCCAGGTTGACGTAGTGCTTGAGCACGATCTCCTGGGCGGCCTCGTCCCAGGAGGCGTTGATCTCCGGGTTGCGCTTGATCGCGACGAGCAGGGCCTTGGCGACGAGCAGCAGCGGGTTGACCCGCAGCCCTGCCATGTCCTTGTCGGACTTGAGCTCCTCGACGAGCTTCATCGTGCGGGTGACGTCGACCGTGATGAACTCGGTGACGTGCGGCGCGGTGAAGGCGGAACCGATCATCGCCTGGGCGGTGGCCTTGCGGACGCCCTTGATGGGGATCCGCGTCTCGCGCGTCCCGCCCGCCACGGCGGCCTCGGGCTGCGGCTCCGGCCGCGGGGCCGGCTGCGGTACGGGTACGGCGGCGGGCGCGGCGACCGAGGCGGCGGCCAGGGACACCGCGGCGTGCACGTCCTCGCGGGTGATGATCCCGTCCGGGCCGGTCGGGGTCACCGTCGCCAGGTCGACGCCCAGGTCCTTGGCCAGCTTCCGCACGGGCGGCTTGGCGAGGGGCCGGGAGGCGGGGGCGGCGGGGGCGGGGGCCACCGGGGCCGCAGGCGTGTGGCCGTTCAGCTCGCCCTGGACGGCGGCCTGGGCGGCGGCGCCCGCGGCGACCTGCTCCGCCGGGGCCGTGGCGCCCTTGCGCGGGCGGCGCTTGGTGGACGTCTCGGCGACGCCGTAGCCGACCAGCACGGGCTGCCGGCCCGTCGGCTGGGCGGGCTCACCGGTGCCGGCGGCGTCCTTGGCGGCAGGCTCCTCGGCGGCGGGCTGGGCGGTCTGCGGCTGCTCGGCGGCGGCGCCGGGGGCCACGTTCACCGAGATGATCACCTCGCCGACGTCGACCGTCGTGCCCTCGGGGAAGCGCAGCTCGTGGACGACCCCGTCGTACGGGATCGGCAGTTCCACGGCCGCCTTCGCCGTCTCCACCTCGCAGACGACCTGGCCGTCCGTGACGGTGTCACCGGGCTGGACGTACCACTTGAGGATCTCGGCCTCGGTGAGCCCCTCGCCGACGTCCGGCATCTTGAAATCGCGGATCACAGCGGGTCTCCCTAGTACGCGAGCGAGCGGTCGACGGCGTCGAGCACCCGGTCCAGGCCCGGCAGGTATTCCTCTTCCAGCCGTGCCGGCGGATACGGCGCGTGGTAGCCGCCCACGCGGAGGACCGGTGCCTCCAGGTGGTAGAAGCACCGCTCCGTGATGCGGGCGGCGATCTCGGCGCCGGAGCCGTAGAACACCGGGGCCTCGTGCACGACGACCAGCCGGCGGGTCTTCTCGACCGACGCCTGGACGGCGTCGAAGTCGATCGGGGACATCGACCGGAGGTCGATGACCTCCACGGACCGGCCCTCCTCGGCGGCGACCGCGGCGGCCTCCAGGCAGAGCTTCACCATCGGGCCGTACGCCACGAGGGTCAGGTCGGTGCCCTCGCGCACCGTGCGGGCCTTGTGCAGCTCGCCCGGGATGGCCTCGGTGTCGACCTCGCCCTTGTCCCAGTAGCGCCGCTTCGGCTCGAAGAAGATCACCGGGTCGTCGCTCTGGATGGCCTGCTGGAGCATCCAGTACGCGTCCGACGAGTTCGACGGCGAGACCACCTTGAGGCCCGCGACGTGCGCGAACAGCGCCTCGGGCGACTCGCTGTGGTGCTCCACCGCCCCGATGCCGCCGCCGTACGGGATGCGGACGACGACCGGC
Organism: Streptomyces sp. NPDC000229; assembly: GCF_040300825.1. Classification (NCBI taxonomy): domain Bacteria; kingdom Bacillati; phylum Actinomycetota; class Actinomycetes; order Kitasatosporales; family Streptomycetaceae; genus Streptomyces; species Streptomyces sp. NPDC000229. The sequence goes on along the minus strand of NZ_JBEPEL010000005.1, from coordinate 41,077 downwards.
AGCTTGATCTTGCCGAGGGCACGGGCGTGCATCTTGGCGAGCTGCGTGACGATCTGGTCGTACGCGGGGAAGACGAAGCCGTCGAACTGGATCTCCACGACCGGGCGGTAGCCGCGCAGCGCGAGCCCGATCGCCGTGCCGACGATGCCCGACTCGGCGAGCGGGGTGTCGATGACCCGCTCCTCGCCGAAGTCCTTCTGGAGCCCGTCGGTCACCCGGAACACGCCGCCGAGCTTTCCGACGTCCTCGCCCATGACGAGGACCTTGGGGTCGGTCTCCAGGGCCTTGCGCAGCGACTCGTTGAGCGCCTTGGCGAGGGGGAGCTTCTGTACAGCCATGGTTACTTGACCTCCCCGTCCGCGAAGGACGCCTGGTAGGCGGCGAACTGCGCGCGCTCCTCGTCGACGAGCGCGTGCCCGTCGGCGTACACATGGTCGAACATCGCCATGTGATCGGGGTCGGGCATGGCTCGAACGGCCTCGCGGACGCGCTTGCCGAGCGACTCCGACTCCGTCTCCAGTTCCTCGAAGAACGCGGCGTCCGCCAGTCCCTGCTTCTCCAGGTACGTGCGCAGCCGCAGGATCGGGTCCTTGGCCTCCCACGCGGCCCGCTCGTCGTCGAGGCGGTAGCGGGTCGGGTCGTCGGAGGTGGTGTGGGCACCCATGCGGTAGGTGAACGCCTCGACGAGCGTGGGGCCCTCGCCGCGGCGGGCGCGCTCCAGCGCGGACCGGGTCACGGCCAGGCAGGCGAGGACGTCGTTGCCGTCGACGCGGACGCCCGGGAAGCCGAAGCCCTGCGCGCGCTGGTAGAGCGGGACGCGGGTCTGCTTCTCGGTCGGCTCGCTGATGGCCCACTGGTTGTTCTGGCAGAAGAACACGACCGGGGCGTTGTAGACCGCGGAGAAGGTGAACGATTCGGCGACGTCGCCCTGGCTGGAGGCGCCGTCTCCGAAGTACGCGATGACCGCGCTGTCGGACCCGTCCTTGGCGACGCCCATGGCGTAGCCGGTGGCGTGCAGGGTCTGCGAGCCGATGACGATCGTGTACAGGTGGAAATTGTTGCTGGTGGGGTCCCAGCCGCCGTGGTTGACGCCACGGAACATTCCCAGCAGGTTCGTCGGATCGACCCCGCGGCACCAGGCCACACCGTGCTCGCGGTAGGTCGGGAAGACGTAGTCGTCGTCCCTGAGAGCCCGGCCGGAGCCGATCTGGGCGGCCTCCTGGCCGAGCAGCGAGGCCCACAGACCCAGCTCGCCCTGGCGCTGGAGGGAGGTGGCCTCGGCATCGAACCGGCGGGTCAGCACCATGTCGCGGTACAGGCCGCGCAGCTCTTCGGGGCTGATGTCGATGTCGTACTCCGGGTGCTGGACGCGCTCACCCTCGGGCGTCAGCAGCTGTACGAGCTGGGGCTCGGCGCTCTGGGCGCCGGATGCCTTGGTTCCGCTCGCGCTGGTGCGCTTACTGCTGCGTCGCGGCTTGCGCGCGGCAGTGCCTTCCACGGTCACGTGCGTGCTCCTCCGTCTGTCCGGCCCCCGGGGTCCGCCGGGATGGCTGGGATCCCCCCTGCTCCTTCAGAGCCAGGGGGAGCGGCTCGCCTGTCTCCGTACGTGTGCACGGGGTGGGTGCCCTCGGCCGGGAACAGGCGTGACAGGTGCCCCGGCGAGCCCCCTGTCATAGGCACGTTACCCAGTGCACCGCATTACTGCGAAACCCCCTTTGACCTGCGTTTTTGCTTGGATTTCCAAGTAAATCGCAAAGGGGTGGACAAATGACTGGTCACAGCCTTGTGAGCCGCCGGAACAGGGGGCACGTTATCCCGCGCACCCCGGGCACGGGAAGAGTCAGTATGTGAGACTGAGGCCGTGCGCGAAGAAGGAAAAATCACCGTATTTCTGTTGGACGACCATGAAGTCGTCCGGCGCGGCGTCCACGAAATGCTCTCCGTCGAGGACGACATCGAGGTCGTCGGAGAGGCCGGCACGGCGGCAGATGCCCTGGTCAGGATTCCGGCGACCCGTCCGGATGTCGCGATTCTCGACGTACGTCTCCCCGACGGCAGCGGTGTCGAGGTGTGCCGCGAGGTGCGGGCCCTGGATGAATCCATCAAATGTCTGATGCTCACCTCCTTCGCGGACGACGAGGCCCTCTTCGACGCGATCATGGCCGGCGCCTCCGGGTACGTCCTCAAGGCGATCCGCGGCACCGAGCTGCTGACGGCGGTACGGGACGTGGCGGCCGGCAAGTCCCTGCTGGACCCGGTGGCCACCGCCCGCGTACTGGAGCGGCTGCGGGACGGCAACACCCCGAAGGGGGACGACCGGCTGGCGGCCCTGACCGAGCAGGAGCGCAGGATCCTCGACCTGATCGGCGAGGGGCTGACGAACCGCGCGATCGGCGAGCGGCTGCACCTGGCCGAGAAGACGATCAAGAACTATGTGTCGAGCCTGCTGTCGAAACTGGGCATGGAGCGGCGCTCGCAGGCGGCGGCGTACGTGGCCCGGATGCAGGCCGAGCGGCAGCGCTGACGTACGTACGCGTACAGGAGACCGCCGACGTACGCGTACATGGGACGGCCGACGTACGCGTACACGGGACTTAGGTCCCGGCGCGGGGGGCCGGGAGGCCTCTTTCCGGGCGGAGGGGCGTCGCCGAGAGTGGAGGCATGCCCTCCACCGACGCGATCGAGCTTCTCGGCCGGGTCCGCTACGGCCGGGTCGCGACGAGCAGGCGGGCGATGCCGTTCATGGCGCCCGCCCGGCACATCCTGGCCGACGGCGGGGTCGTCCTGCTGCTGCACCGCGGCCTGGGCTGTCACCGGACCTGCGACGGCGGCGTCGTGACGTACGGGGCGGACAACTTCGGCTCCGGCGCGGACCTGCTGTGGTCCGTCCAGCTCACCGGGACCGCACACGTCGTCGGCCGGCCGAGCGAGGACGAGCTGGCGCTGTTCGGGCCGGTGCCGCGCCGGATGGACGGCGAGCCGTTCGAACCGGCGTACCTGCGGATCGAACCCCGGTTCGCCACCGTCCACTCCCTGGACTGTTCCGTGGAGCGTTCCGCCGAGCGACATTCTCGACACGCTCCGTGATCTAACATTTGGTGAGTGCCGCGCTCATCTGCAACCGCCGCCCCACCCGTGAGTGCGCTCCTGCGCCGTTACGACAACCCGGGCGAGCCCCTCTCGTGCGTACCCGTCACCCAGGGCCTCCTGAACCGCGGCTACCGGCTCGCCACCACCCACGGCGCCTACTTCCTCAAGCAGCACCTGGACGCCCCCACCGCCGACCGCGACACCATCGTCCGCCAGCACCGCGCCACCCAGCGCCTGCACGCCCTCGGTGTCCCCGTGGCCCCGCCGCTGCCCGACGCGGAGGGCGACACCGTCGCGGAGATCGACGGCCGCTGCTACGCCCTGCACCCGTGGATCGAGGGTCGCCACCGGGCCGGCGCCCAGCTCACGGCGGCCGGCTCCCGCCGCCTCGGCGCGCTGCTCGGGCTCGTGCACACCTGCCTGGAGCAGGTCATGGAGTCCCACAGCGGCCATCAGTACCGCAGCGCCGACCCGGAGGAGACGTTCCGGGTCATCGACCGGCTGCTGGCCCTGGCGCGGGCCCGGCGCCCCCGGGACGCCTTCGACGAGCTCGCCGAGCACCGGCTGCTGGAGCGGCGGCGGCTGCTGGCCGACCATGCGCACCGCCGCCCGCCGCCGGCGTCGGCGGGCGGCTGGGTGCACGGGGACTTCCACCCGCTGAACCTGCTCTACCGGGGCGCGGAGCCCGCCGCGATCATCGACTGGGACCGGCTGGGCGTGCAGCCCCGGGCGGAGGAGGCGGTCCGGGCCGCCGCGATCTTCTTCGTACAGCCGGCCGGTGGCCTGGAGCTGGGGAAGGTACGCGCCTACGCGCGCGCCTACCGGCGGGCGGCCGGGGCGGACTCGGCGGAGCTGGCGGCGGCGGTGCACCGCGTGTGGTGGGAGCGGCTGAACGACTTCTGGATACTCCGCTGGCGCTACCAGCTGCACGACGGCAGGGCCGACCCGCAGTTTCCTGCGGCGTCGGCCCTGGCGGTGTGGTGGACGCGGGAGTACGAGGCGGTGTGCGACGCCTTCGCCGGGTGAAGCGGGGCGCGGGCGGCCGCCCGGGGGCTCAGGCTCCGCCGACGCCGGTGGTCGTGGCGCCCTGGTCGGTGTTGCCGGTGGTGGCGCCGCCCTGGTCGGTGCCGCCGGTGGTGGTCCCGCCCTGGTCGGTGCCGCCGGTGGTGGTCCCGCCCTGGTCGGTGCCGCCGTCGGTCGTCCCGCCCTGGTCCGTGCCGCCGTCCGTCGTCCCGCCCTGGTCCGTGCCGCCGTCCGTCGTCCCGCCCTGGTCCGTGCCGCCGTCCGTGGTCCCACCCTGGTCCGTGCCCTCGGTGGTGCCGGGCGTCGAGGGGACGCCGCCGGTCGGCGGGGGCGGGTTGTTGGTGTGGGGCTGCGAGGGGACCTCGGGGTCCTGGTTGCCCCAGTTGCCACCGTTGTTGCCACCGCCGCCGCCCGTCGAGCCGCCCGGGTCCTGCGTCTGCTCGTCGGTCTTCTCGTCGGACGGCGAGGGGCTGGTGGTGTCACCGGGCTTCGACGGCGCCGTGGTGGCCGGGGGCTTCTTGTTCTTGTCGTCCACCGGCTTCCTGGTCTGGTCGAGCGCGTACGCCACACCCGCCACGATCGCGATCAGCGCGAGCGCCGCGAACAGCCACATCTTGCCGCGGCCGCTTTTGCGGCCCTGCCCGCCGTCGTACGCGTACGCGCCGTCGTCCGGGTTCGGCGGCGGCAGGAGCGGGCCTTGCGAGGTGTCCCCGTGCGTGGGGTGGCCCATCGCGGTGGTCGCCGCGATTCCGACGGCCGCGGGGCGGCCGCCCTCGTGCATCTCGACCGGGCCGGTGTTCCAGGTGCCGGTGTGGCTGCCCTGCTGCTGGATCATCTGGAGCCCGTACTGGACCAGCCCGCGCATCTCCTCGGCGCTCTGGAACCGGTCGTCCGGGTCCTTCGCGAGGGCGCGCATGGCCAGCCCGTCCAGCTCCGGCGGGGCGACGTCGGAGACCTCGGACGGCGGGACCGGGATGTCCTGGACGTGCTGGTAGACCACGGACAACGGTGTCTCGCCGGTGAAGGGCGGGCGCAGCGCCAGCAGCTCGTACAGCAGACAGCCCGTGGCGTACAGGTCCGAGCGGTGGTCGACGGCCTTGCCGAGCGCCTGCTCGGGCGAGAGGTACTGCGGGGTGCCCATGACCATGCCGGTCTGGGTCATCGTCGACTGGGCGCCGTGCAGGGCCCGCGCGATGCCGAAGTCCATCACCTTGACGGCGCCGCTGTGCGTGATGATCACGTTCGCCGGCTTGATGTCACGGTGCACGATGCCGTGCTGGTGCGAGTAGGCGAGGGCCTCCAGCACACCGGAGACGATGATCAGCGCCTGCTCGGGCGGCGGCGCCTCCGCGTTGATCAGCAGGTCACGGATGGTGCGGCCCTCGACCAGCTCCATCACGATGTACGGCACGGACTGGCCGTTCACGACGTCCTCGCCGGAGTCGTACACGGCGACGATGGCATGGTGGTTCAGCCCGGCGACCGACTGGGCCTCGCGGGTGAAGCGGGCCTTGGAGACCGGGTCCTCGGCGAGGTCCGCGCGCAGCAGCTTCACGGCCACGGTGCGCCCCAGCCGTACGTCCTCGGCCGCGAACACCTCCGCCATGCCGCCGCGACCGAGACGATGGGTCAGCCGGTAGCGGCCGTCTCCGACGAGTCCGCCGACGCCCCAATCGGCGGACTCCGGCGCTCCGCCGCCGCCTGCCTCGGATTCGGATGCCATCAGTCCTCGCCGTCGTTTCTGTCCGCTTGCTCTGCGCGTGCGGTGTGCCGCCGTGTCTTAAGGGGTACTACGTCACGTCACGCTACAGCCTTCGCGCGCCGTGCCGGTTCGAGATTGACCGGCCATCCAACCCGCTCCACGTACACCTGTGCAAATTCGCGGCTGGTTCCATGGCGGTCCGGTACGAGTCCGGTAACACTTCCGAGACGCTTCTTGTGCGTACGGTCACGGAACGGGCACCCGGCTTGACGTGTCTCTGACCTCGGGCAGACTTGGGCCGTAAAACCGGATCACCGCGATTCACCGCGGCCACTTCACGGACGCGCGCGCACGGGGGAGCAAGACATGAGCCAGGACGGCGCACAGGGCCGCTATGCGGGCGGCTCGGTGGCGGGCGGCCGGTACCAGCTTCGCGACCTGCTCGGCGAAGGCGGCATGGCGTCCGTGTATCTGGCGTACGACAGTGCGCTGGACCGGCAGGTCGCCATCAAGACGCTGCACACCGAGCTCGGGCGCGAGCAGTCGTTCCGCGAGCGGTTCCGCCGCGAGGCCCAGGCCGTCGCCAAGCTCCAGCACACCAACATCGTGTCGGTGTTCGACACCGGCGAGGACGACCTCGGCGGCTCGCTGATGCCGTACATCGTCATGGAGTACGTGGAGGGCCAGCCCCTCGGGTCGGTGCTCCAGGCGGACATCCAGCAGCACGGCGCGATGCCCGCCGACAAGGCGCTCAAGGTGACGGCGGACGTGCTCGCCGCCCTGGAGACCAGCCACGAGATGGGCCTGGTCCACCGGGACATCAAGCCGGGCAACGTGATGATGACCAAGCGCGGCATCGTCAAGGTCATGGACTTCGGCATCGCGCGCGCCATGCAGTCGGGCGTCACCTCGATGACACAGACCGGCATGGTCGTCGGCACCCCGCAGTACCTGTCGCCGGAGCAGGCCCTGGGGCGGGGCGTGGACGCGCGCTCCGACCTGTACTCGGTCGGCATCATGCTGTTCCAGCTGCTGACGGGACGGATCCCGTTCGACGCGGACTCGCCGCTGGCCATCGCGTACGCCCATGTACAGGAGGAGCCGGTCGCGCCGTCCTCCATCAACCGGTCCATCACGCCGGGGATGGACGCGCTGGTGGCACGGGCGCTGAAGAAGAACCCGAACGAGCGCTTCCCGAGCGCGGCGGCCATGCGGGACGAGTGCCTGCGGCTGCTGTCGGCGAGCCAGGGCCAGACGAGCGCGCCGGTGATCGTGCAGGGTGCGCCGCACGCGAGCAGCGGCGCGGGGGTCGGCTCCGCGGTGTTCCCGCCGGTCGACCACACCACCCCGGCGCCCGGCCCGCACAGCGTCCAGACGCCGTACCAGCCCTACGGCACCCCGGCGCCCACGCCCTCCTACGGGTACCCGCAGCAGGCGCAGGCTCCCGCGTACCCGACGCCCACCCCGCCGCCGTACACGATCTCCCCGCAGACCTCCGCCCCGGCGCCTTCGAGCGGAAGCGGCGGCAAGAGCAACATGCCGCTGATCATCGGTGCGATCGCGGTCGCCCTGCTGGCGATCGGCGGTCTCGTCACGGCCATCGCCCTGAGCGACAACGACGAGGACCCGGGCACGCGCGCCGGCGGGGGCGACGCCAGCCAGTCGGCCGAGGCGGGCCACAAGCCGCCGGAGCGCCACCGGACGATCGAGACCACCGAGTGCACGGACGCCTCCGAGGACAGTGACGACCCGGCGAAGGTGCGCGCGCCCAGCTTCACGTACCACGACGTGATCTCGGTGAAGAGCTGTCTCCAGGCGGCGGGCTGGAAGTTCAACATCAGGGAAGAGGACAACCCGCAGTTCGCCGAGGACCAGGTGATCTCCCAGTTCCCGACCGAGGGGACGGCCGTGGTGCCCGGTAACCAGACGTTCGAGCTGACCGTCGCGACGGGTGACCCGGGCGAGTAACCCCTGTGGGTGGCCTTGGGGCCGCCCGGGATGCCGGAGCGCCACCCGCGTGTGACCCTGAGTGCGTTGTGGAGCCGGTCGTGACGGCTCCTGGCGGCTCGGCACGGGAGGGGGTCACCCGGTGGCTCCAAGGTTCGACGCACGGTGCGCGACGGCGGTCGCTGTCCTGCTGCTGGCCGCGTCCTCGATGTGGGGCGTCCCGGCCGCGTACGCGGAGGAGTCCGAACCCGCCGCGGAGCCGGACGTAGGTCTCGTCCGGCCCAGTGACAACGCCTCCGGTGCGTCCGCCGCCGCTTCTCCTTCCGCGTCGCCCTCGCCCTCTGCCTCCGGTTCGGGCTCCGGGCCCGGCGCCGTGCCCGGTTCCGTCCTCGGGCCGACGCGGAACGCCGCCGCCTCGCCATCCCTCGCCGGGCGGCCGGCCGGGGAGGGACGGCAGCGGCCCGGGCGGCCGGTGTCGCCGTCCGTGAGCGCGCCCGGGAGTGTGTCGCCGGGCGAGCCGTCCGGCCCGGCCGACCCGTCACGTACCGAAACGGCAACAGCGCCGGGCCTGCCGTGGGGCGAGGAGCCGGAGGCGGAAGCGGTACCGGAGACGGAGTCCCCGGCGGCCGCCGACACGCCGCACTCGCCGCCCGCCGCGGCGTACGAACCCGCCGCGCAAGCCGCCGACACCTTCGCTGACCGGCAGATTCCCGTGCTCACCCTGGGCGTGGGCCTGGCCATGATGGGCCTCGGGCTCGGCTTCCTCGGGCTGCGCATAAGGCGCCGCTGACCACTCGCCGTCCTCCTTGAGACGGACCCTCGAGGTCCGTCTGAGGACGCTTGTCGGCATGGACATACTCGGTATACATACTGAGTATGTCCATCCGTCACGGGCTCCTCGCCCTTCTCGAACGCGGCCCGCGCTACGGCTCGCAGCTCCGTACGGAGTTCGAGTCGCGCACCGGCTCGACCTGGCTGCTGAACGTCGGCCAGGTCTACACGACGCTCAGCCGTCTGGAACGCGACGGCCTGGTCGAGCAGGGCGGTGAGGACGAGGCCGGGCACGCGCTCTACGCGATCACCGGCGCCGGCCGGGAGGAACTCAAGGTCTGGTTCGAGAAGCCGGTCGACCGCACCAGCCCCGCCCGTGACGAGCTCGCCATCAAGCTCGCCATGGCGGTCGGCGCACCGGGGGTGGACATCCGGAACGTGATCCAGTCGCAGCGCCGCCACACCGTCAAGGCGATGCAGGACTACACCCGGCTCAAGGCACAGGCCATCACCGCCCTGGAGAGCGGGGCGGCGCGGGAACGGGACGATGTGGCGTGGCTGCTCGTCCTTGAACAGCTCATCTTCCAGACGGAGGCCGAGGCGCGGTGGCTCGACCACTGCGAGGCCCGCCTGATCCGGCTCTCGGCCGCCGCCGGGCCTCTTGGGGACGCCGGCCCCCGTGACCCGGCCGGCCCTCGTGACACCGCCCGGGCCGTACCCCCGCACGCGCCCGAGCCGAGCCGGGCGGCCTCCCGGCCGGGGACCTGACCGGCCCCGTTCTTCGCCGCACCGACCATCCCGTACACATCCGCTCCGTACGCCTGCGCCGCACGCGTACGTCCAAGGGGGGACCCCTCTCCATGTCATCGCCAGCGTCATCGCCCGCACGCTCGTCCCAGCAGCCTCCGCAGCCCGTGCTGCAACTCCAGAACCTGACCCGGGTCCACGGGTCGGGGGCCACCGAGGTACACGCCCTGCGCGGCATCGACCTCGACGTCTTCCCCGGTGAACTCGTCGCCGTGATGGGCCCGTCGGGCTCCGGCAAGTCCACGCTCCTCACCATCGCGGGCGGCCTCGACACCCCCAGCTCCGGCCGGGTGATCGTGGAGGGCACCGACATCACCGCCGCCGACCGCAGGACACTCGCCGCCCTCCGCCGCCGGAGCATCGGGTACGTCTTCCAGGACTACAACCTCATCCCCGCGCTCACCGCCGCCGAGAACGTCGCCCTGCCGCGCGAACTCGACGGCATCTCCGCCCGCAAGGCGCGGCGCGAGGCGATCGCCGCGCTGGAGGAGATGGACCTCGGGCACCTCGCCGACCGGTTCCCCGACGAGATGTCCGGCGGCCAGCAGCAGCGCGTGGCGATAGCCCGGGCGCTGGTCGGCGACCGGCGGCTCGTCCTCGCCGACGAACCGACCGGCGCCCTGGACTCCGAGACCGGTGAGTCCGTGCTCGCGCTGCTGCGCGCCCGGTGCGACGCGGGCGCCGCGGGCGTCCTGGTCACCCACGAGCCCCGGTTCGCCGCCTGGGCCGACCGGGTGGTGTTCCTGCGGGACGGCGCGGTCGTCGACCAGACGGTCCGCAGCGACGCCGACTCCCTGCTCACGGGCCAGGCGGCCGAGCGGTGAACAACTGGTTCCACTCATGGCGTGCCGCGGTGCGCATCGCCCGCCGTGACGCCTGGCGATTCAAGGGCCGCAGTTTCCTGGTCCTGGCGATGATCGCCCTGCCGATCCTCGGTGTCAGCGCCGCCGATCTGACCCTGCGCACCTCGGAGTTGTCCACCGAGGAGAAGCTGGCCCGCACGGTCGGTGCCGCCGACGCCCGGATCGTCGACCCCGGCTACGGCGGGGTGCCGATCCTCCAGCACCCGCTGGAGGAGAACTCCATGCCGGTGGGCGACTTCGAGAACAAGCCGTGGCCCGAGGGCACGACGGACGTCACCAAGGCCTTCCCCGCGAACTCCACGGTCCTGACCGACTCCGTGGGCGGCGGCAAGATCCGCACCGCCCACGGCCTCCTCCAGACCGAGATCCGGGAGCTCAAGGCGGCCGACCCGATGGCCAGGGGCATCCTGTCCCTCCAGGACGGCCGGTTCCCCGAGAAGCCCGACGAGGTCGCCGCGACGACCCACTTCCTGGAGTCCAGCGGGCTCGGCATCGGTTCGACGGTGGCCGCACGGGGCCTCGACCGCGAGTACCGGATCGTCGGCGCCTACGAGCTGCCCGACGACCTCAAGGCCGATCAGCTGAACGCACTGCCCGGGGCCTTCCTGGACCCGCTGGGCAAGGCGGTGGACGCGGCCGGGCTGGCCGGAACGGGCAAGAGCACCACGCACCTGCTGGCCCTGCCCCGTTCGGCGGGCAGCGACGGTTTCACGTGGAACATGGTCAAGGAGGCCAACGCCAAGGGCGTCATGGTGATGTCGCGTGCGGTCGCCCTCGCCCCGCCGGCCGACTCCGACGTCCCGCTGTTCCAGCAGGACGGCTGGGGCGACTACGGCGACAGCGCCGCCGCCCAGGCCGCCGCGCTCGCCGCAGCCGGAACCATCGTGGGCCTCGCGATGCTGGAGATCTGTCTCCTGGCCGGTCCCGCCTTCGCCGTCGGCGCCCGGCGCTCGCGGCGCCAGCTCGGGCTGGTCGGTGCCAATGGTGGTGACCGCCGCCACATCAGGGCGATCGTCCTGGCCGGCGGGCTGGTGATCGGCTTCGCCGCCGCTGTCGTCGGCACGGTGCTCGGCGTGATCCTGACCTTCGCGCTCCAGCCCGTGCTGGAGGACTACATGGGCCAGCGCTTCGGTGCCTTCGACATCCGGCCGCTGGAATTGCTCGGCATCGGACTGCTCGCCGTGCTGACGGGCCTGCTGGCCGCGGTCGTTCCGGCCGTCACCGCGTCCCGTCAGACCGTGCTCGCCTCGCTCACCGGCCGCAGGGGCGTGCGCCGCAGCAGCCGGGTACTGCCCGTCGTGGGCCTGATCGCCGCCCTGCTCGGCGCCGCGATCGCGCTGTACGGGTCGGTCTTCTCGGACGAGTTCATCCTCGTCGCGGGTGGCAGCGCCCTCGCCGAGCTGGGTGTCGTCGCGATGACCCCCGCCCTGGTGGGCCTGTTCGGGCGCACCGGCCGCTGGCTGCCGCTCTCGCCGCGCCTGGCGCTGCGGGACGCGGTGCGCAACCGGGGGCGTACGGCCCCCGCCGTCGCCGCGGTGCTGGCCGCGGTCGCGGGCACGGTCGCCGTGGCCACGTACCAGGCGAGCGACGACGCCCAGCAGCGGGCGGCGTACGAGGCCCGGTTGCCGCACGGTGCGGTCTCCGTCGTCGTGCAGGAGGGCGGCGGACGGGACGTCCCCACGGTGAGCGACGCGGTGCAGAAGAACCTGCCCGTCGACGTGCGGGCCGATGTGGACCGGATCGTCGTGGGCAAGGCCACCTGCGAGATGTACGGGGACGCCAAGGGCTGCGGCCGTCACGAGGTCGTCACCCCCAAGGCCAACGAGTGCCCGCTGTGGGTGTATTCGCCCGACGGCTCGGACGCGTCCGACAAGTACACCAAGGCCGAGCGCCGCAAGCTCGCCCAGGACTGGCGCTGCAAGGAGACGCCGAGCATGGCGTACACCGAGACCGGCCTGGTCGTCGCCGATGCCAAGCTGCTGAAGGTGCTGGAGATCCAGGACCCGGCGGCCGAGAAGGCACTGGCCGAAGGAAAGGTCGTGTCGTTCTCCCGCACGATGGTCGACGCCAAGTGCAAGCTGCGCATCAAGCTGATCGCCGACTCCGACAAGGCCGAGGAAGCCATGGCGCAGGGCAAGGAGCCGCCGGGCGAGATCAAGTCGTTCGACGCGTACCAGGTCGCCCGGGGCACCGAGTCCTACGGTCTGGCCGGCATCCTGCCGCCTGCCGCGGCCAAGGCGGCGGGCATCACGACGGTGCCGTTCGGCGCGTACTTCTCGACCGACCGGATGCCGACCACGGAGCAGCGCCAGAAGCTCGACGAAGACCTCGCCACGACAGGTGCCGGCGCCGAGCTCCATGTGGAGGAGGGCTTCGTCAGCGAGAACAGCATCGTGCTGCTGGCGCTGACCGTCTTCGCCGGGCTGATCACGATCGGTGCGGCCGGTATCGCCACCGGTCTCGCCCAGGCGGACGCCGAGGCCGACCTGAAAACGCTGGCCGCCGTCGGTGCGCCGCCGCGGGTACGGCGGACGCTGAGTGGCTTCCAGTGCGGGGTGGTCGCCGTGATGGGCGTGCTGCTCGGTTCGGCGGCAGGCGTCCTGCCGGCGATCGGGCTGCGGCTGACCGAGCGGCGCCAGCAGATGAACTGGTACGAGGCGGCACTGGACCAGGGTGGTCTGATGGACATGCCGCATGTGCCGATCATCGTCCCGTGGGAGACGCTGGCCGCCCTGCTCGTCGTCGTCCCGCTGGGCGCCGCGGTCCTCGCCGCGCTGGTGACCCGCTCGCGCGGGGCGCTGGCCCGGCGCGCGGCGACGTAACGGGCAGGAACGTTGCGCTTGTGCCCCCGTACGAGGGTGGATCACCCTCGTACGGGGGCAGACCGTGTGGTGACGCACCTGTGCGAGAGAATGGCTGGCATGGAGATGCCGAGGAATGAACGGTCGCATGAGAACCCCCAGATCCTGGTCGTAGGCCAGGACGGCATGGCGCTCGGCGGCGGTGACGGTGACGACGAGTCGCGCGAGGTCCCGGTGACGGAGATGGTCGAACAGCCCGCGAAGGTCATGCGCATCGGCAGCATGATCAAGCAGCTTCTGGAAGAAGTCCGCGCGGCACCTCTCGACGAGGCCAGCCGGGTGCGCCTGAAGGAGATCCACGCCAGCTCGGTGAAGGAGCTGGAGGACGGCCTGGCGCCGGAACTGGTGGAGGAACTCGAGCGTCTCTCCCTGCCGTTCACGGACGAGGCGATCCCCTCCGAGGCAGAACTGCGCATCGCGCAGGCTCAGTTGGTGGGCTGGCTGGAGGGCCTTTTCCACGGTATCCAGACGGCGCTGTTCGCCCAGCAGATGGCGGCCCGCGCCCAGCTGGAACAGATGCGCCGGGCGCTGCCGCCGGGCGCGCCGACCGATGACGACGACGACCGCGGCCACGGCGCCATCCGCTCGGGCCCGTACCTCTAGCCCCACCCGGGGCCCGGCTGCTCCGGGGCCCGGTCGATCCGGGGGCCCGCCCGAGGCCCGGCCCACCCTGTGCGCCGGGCCCGGTCCCTGCCGGCGGCCGGTTGACCCGGGACCCGGTTGATCCGGGACCCGGTTGATCCGCGGCCCGCTACAGGGTGGGCGGATGGGCCGGGTGAAGGGCCAGGGGGCGGATGGGCCGGGTGAAGGGCCCAGGGTGGGCGGCCGTGGCCGCGAGACGAGTGGCCCTTGCGACCAGGGCCCGGGCCGTGGGCCCGGGCCGGGCCGGCGGAGTCCGGCGTGGGGCTCAGGCGGCGGTCGGTGTGACCAGCAGGACCTTGCCGACGTGGGAGCTGTCCTGCAGCGTCCGGTGGGCCTCCGGTGCCTCCGGCATGGGGTACGTGCGGTCCACGACCGGGCGGACGGCACCCGCGCCGATCAGCGGCCAGACGTGCTCCCGTACGGCGGCGATGATCGCGGTCTTCTCCTCCAGCGGCCGCTTGCGCAGCGACGTCGCCGTGACCGCCGCGCGCTTGCTCAACAGGGCGCTCAGGTCGAGCTCGGCCTTCCGGCCGCCCTGGAGGCCGATCACCGCGAGCCGGCCGTTCACGGCGAGCGCCTCGATGTTCCGCTCCAGGTACTTGGCGCCCATGATGTCGAGGATGACGTCCGCGCCCGCCCCGTCCGTCGCCTTGTGCACCTCCTCGACGAAGTCCTGCTCGCGGTAGTCGATCAGGATGTCCGCGCCCAGCTCGGCGCAGCGCGCCAGCTTCTCCGGGCCGCCCGCCGTCACCGCGACCCGCGCGCCCACCGCTTTGGCGAGCTGGATCGCCATCGTGCCGATGCCGCTGGCACCGCCGTGCACCAGGAGCGTCTCACCCGGCCGCAGGTGCGCCACCATGAAAACGTTCGACCAGACCGTGGCGGTCACCTCCGGCAGCGCCGCCGCCGTCACCAGGTCCACGCCTTCCGGCACGGGCAGCAACTGCCCCACCGGCACGGTGACCTTCTCGGCGTAGCCACCCCCCGCCAGCAGCGCGCACACCTCGTCGCCGACGGCCCATCCGGCCGCCCCCGGTCCGAGGGCCGCGATACGGCCGGAGCATTCGAGGCCCGGGTACGGGGACGCACCGGGCGGAGCATTGTAGAAACCCTGCCGTTGCAGGAGATCGGCACGGTTGACGGCGCTCGCCACCACCTCGACGAGGACTTCTCCCTCGCCGGGGACGGGATCGGGGACCTCGGCCCAGACGAGCGCCTCGGGACCACCGGGTTCAGGAATTGTGATCGCATGCATGGCCGCGAGGCTACTCCGGCGGTGTGCTGAGCGGTGGCACACTGCTCGCCCGGACGATGGTGATCAGGCGGTCCGTCAACTGGAGCGGGCTTGCCGCCGGATCGTCGTAACCGAGCAGCCGGTGCCCACGCAGGACGCTGATCACCAGGTCGTCCGTCTCACGCACGTTCTTGCCCACCTCGGCCTTTATGACCGGCCGTTCGACCAGGTCGAGTCCGCTGCCCTGCTGGATCAGGTCCTCCATGACCGTGCCCGCGCTGGGGCTCAGTACGGACAGGCCCAGCAGCCGGCCGGCCGCGCTCGCGCTGGTGATCACGGCGTCCGCACCGGACTGGCGCAGCAGCGGCGCGTTCTCCTCCTCCCGTACGGCCGCGACGATCTTCGCCCCGCGGTTGAGCTGGCGAGCCGTCAAGGCGACCAGGACAGCGGTGTCGTCGCGCTGTGTCGCGATGACGATCTGCCGGGCGCGCTGCACTTCGGCACGCAGCAGCACGTCACTGCGGGTCGCGTCGCCGATCACGCCCGTGAACCCGTCCGCGTTCGCCGTCTCGATGACCTTGCTGCTCGGGTCGACGATGACGATCTGGTCCTTCTTCAGCCCGGTGGCGCACAGCGTCTGGATCGCCGACCGGCCCTTCGTACCGAAGCCGATGATGACGGTGTGGTCGCGCAACGTGGACCTCCAGCGGTTGAGCCGCCACTCTTCCCGGGTCCGTTGGGTGAGGACCTCGAGAGTGGTACCGACCAGAATGATCAGGAACAGCACGCGCAGCGGGGTCACCAGCAGCACATTCACCAGCCGTGCGCTGTCGCTGTGCGGAACGATGTCGCCGTAACCCGTCGTCGACAGGGTCACGGTCGCGTAGTAAATGGCATCGAGGAAGTCGACGCCTTCGTCGGCGTTGTCGTGGTAGCCGCCGCGGTCGACGTAGACGATGAGGACGGTCAGCGCGAGGACGAACAGCGCCATCAGCAGCCGCTTGCCGACCTGGCGGAGGGGCTTTTGGACGATCGGGTTGGGAAGCCGGATCTGCCCGCCCACGAGATGCTCCTCGGCGCGGCGGGCCATCGCATCCTGGCCAGGAAGTTTCACGTGAAACACCCCTCGGTGGTCGCCGCCCAGGGCAGGTCGAGAATCTCCAGTACGTCCCCGGGCCGGGCACCACCCGGCGGGACGACCGCGAGCCCGTCCGCCGCCGCGATCCCGCGCAGCATGGCCGGGCCGTTGTAGTGCAGGGGCACGACGCGCCCGGAACCGCGCCCGGGGGCGTGCCCCGTCGCGCGTCCCGCCGCGTTCCCCGTGGCGTGGCCGTCCTCGTGGGCGACCGGCACGAGCCGGGTGTCGTGCGGGTGGCCGTGCACCTCGTCGCGTACGGCGGCCCGGTACGGTGCCGGGATCCGGCGTCCCGCGAGGCCACGGAGCAGCGGCTCGGCCAGGGTGAGCAGGCCGGAGACGGCCGCGAGCGGGTTGCCGGGCAGACCGACCAGGTATGTGGCCGGGGTGAGCCGGGCGAGCAGCATCGGGTGCCCGGGGCGGACCTTCACCCCGTCGACCAGCAGCTCGGCGCCCGCCTTGCGCAGCACGGGGTGGACGTGGTCGACCGGCCCCGACGCGGTGCCTCCGGTGGTGATCACCACGTCCGCCCCGGACTCGGTCACCGCCGCATACAGCGCGTCGGCGTCGTCCCCGATGCGCCGGGTCACGCCGACGTCCGCGCCGAGCGCGCGCAGCCAGGGCGCGAGCATCGGACCGAGGGCATCGCGGATGAGCCCGTCGTGCGGCAGGCCGGCCGCGAGGAGCTCGTCGCCGAGGACCAGGACGTCGACTCTCGGTCGTACGACGGTGTGGAGTTCGTCGTACCCGGCGGCTGCGGCCAGTCCGATGACGGCCGGCGTGACGGGTGTCCCGGCGGGCAGGAGCCGGTCGCCGGAGCGGCATTCCTGGCCGCGCGGCCGGATGTCCTGCCCATGGGTCACCTCACGCCGGGCGTGCAGGTGGCCGGTCGCGTCCGTACGGGAGTGCTCGCTGCGGATCACAGCGGTGGCGCCGGTCGGGACGCGGGCGCCGGTGGCGATCCGTACCGCCTCGCCGTCGGGCAGCGGAGGGGTCTGCGCGTGCCCCGCCAGGACGGAGTCGCCTTCGTGGATCCGCCAGGGGCCGGGGCCCGCGACGGCCCACCCGTCCATGGCGGAGGTGTCGAACGACGGCAGGTCGGTGAGCGCGGTCAGCGGCTGGGCGAGCACACCGCCCAGCGCCTGTCCGAGAGCCACCCGCCGTGTCCGGGTCGGGCGGGCCGTGCCCAGGCGTGCGGCGGTGGACCGGGCCTCGGCCCAGGGCGTGGCCCGGTGCCGCTCCTGCTTCGGGGCCCGGGACCCGACCAGGGCGAGGGCTTCGTCGACGCCGTCGACCTCCGGCTCGGTCATCCGGCGCCGGTCCCGCTGTCGGTTCCCTGGCCAGCCGCGCCGCCGGTCCCGCCGCCGGTTGCCCCGCCGGTTGCCCCGCCGGTCCCGCTGTCGGCCTCGTTCGCCCAGCGGTCGGCGAGGGCGGACGCCTTGCGCGCGGCTTCGGCCACCGCCGCGGATACGGCTTCGGGGCCGCCCGCGGCGGCCTTGGCTGCGGCGTAACCCACCAGGAAGGTGGTGAGCGGGGCGGCGGGGCGGGCGACCCCGTGCGCGGCGTCGCGGGCCAGGTCGAGCAGGACGCCGGTGTCGACGTCCAGTTCGATGCCGAGCTCGTCCTTGACTGCGGTGATCCATTCGTCCAGCACGTTCCCATGCTCCCTGATCGTGGCCCGGGCCGTGGCGATGTCCTCCCAGGTGTCGCAGTCGAAGGAGGCGAGGGGGCCGGACGGGATACGGAGGAGGTCCAGCTCCTGGACGAGCAGCCGCAGCGGCAGTCCGGTCAGGTTGCCGTGTTCGGCTGCCAGGAGGGCGAGTTCGCGGCGCAGCGGCTCGGTCCGGTAAGCGGCGACGAGCGGCTGGTCCCGCCCGTCGGGGTCCACGGACAGCACGCCCTCGGCGCTCCCGTTCGCCAGCGCGTCGACCAGGGTGCGTACGCCACCGTCCTGGAGGAAGGGCAGGTCGCCGCTCAGGACGACCACGGTGTCGGCCTCCACGTGCCGCACGCCCGCCGCCAGCGCGGCCAGCGGCCCGCTGCCCGGCGGTTCCTCCCGTGCCCACACCACGGGCCGCACGGTGGCCCGCCGCCCGCCCACGACGACGGCGCGTCCGGCTTCGCGGCAGGCCCCCAGCACACGGTCGAGCAGGGTCCGCCCGCCGATGCTCACGCCCGGCTTGTCCACGCCGCCGAGCCGCCTTGCGGCACCCCCGGCGAGCACGACGACGTCAAATGGGGTCACGGCACCAGTATCCCCAGGCATGCTCCCGCACCCACCCCCGGGGCGGCCGGGGCCGGGACGCGTGCACCCCCGCCCCCGCCCCCGGCCCGGGCCCCTGGACCGTCAGAGGGTCCGCAACAGCACCGCCGGATGCTCCACGCAGTCCGCCACGTACCGGAGGAAGCCGCCTGCTGTGCCTCCGTCGCACACCCGGTGGTCGAAGGTCAGCGACAGCTGGACGACCTGCCGGACAGCCAGTTCGCCCTCGTGCACCCACGGCTTGGGGACGATCCGGCCGACGCCCAGCATCGCCGCCTCGGGGTGGTTGATGATCGGCGTCGAGCCGTCGACCCCGAACACGCCGTAGTTATTCAGCGTGAACGTGCCGCCCGTCAGCTCCCCGGGCGTCAGCGTCCCGGCCCTGGCGGCTTCCGTCAGGCGGGCGAACTCCGCCGTCAGGGACTCCGCCGTGCGGCTGTGCGCGTCACGGACGACGGGGACGACCAGGCCGCGGTCGGTCTGCGCCGCGAAGCCCAGGTGCACCTCGGGCAGGCGCACGATCTCCCGCGCGGCCATGTCCACCCTGGAGTTGAGCTCCGGGTGGCGCGCGAGCGCGGCGACGCAGATCCGCGCGAGGAGCGCCAGGAGAGAGATCTTCGGTCCTCCGGCCGCGTTCATCGCGGCACGCGCGGCCATGAGCTCGGTCGCGTCCGCGTCGACCCAGCAGGTCGCGTCGGGGATCTCGGTCCGGCTGCGGGACATCTTGTCGGCGACCGCACCGCGTACGCCGCGCAGCGGCACCCGCTCACCGGCGCCGGCCGGCACGGCCGCCGCCTCGGGCGCTTGGGCGGGCGCCGGGTCGGACGCCTGGGCAGCCGCCGCCACGGGCGCGGCCACCGCGCGCTCCACGTCGGCCCGCAGGATCAGCCCGTCGGGGCCCGAGCCGCGCAACTGCCGCAGGTCGACGCCCTTTTCCCGGGCCAGCTTCCGTACGAGCGGTGAGATCACCGGCACCGGTCCGTCGGAAGGCGCGGGAGACAGCTGTGCGAGGCCCGCCGGTGCCGGGGCGGCGGGGCCCGCCGGTGCCGAGTTCGCCGGTGCCGAGTCCGCCGGTGCGGGCGTCACCGGTGCGGGAGTCACCGGTACCGCCGCCGGACCGGCCGTCTCCCGCCGGACCCGCCGCCTCCGAGCCGCCGGGGCGGCCGTGCCGTACCCGACGAGCACGTTCCCCGAGCCCTCCTCGGAGGAGCCGGACGGACCGGTCGAGCCCGACGGGTCGGCCGAGGGAGCCGAGCCCGGGGCCGACGTCGCACCCACCGCCACCGTCAACAGCGGGGCTCCGACCGGAAGTTCCGCACCCTCCTCGCCGAACCGCGCGGTCACCACGCCCCCGTAGGGGCACGGCACCTCGACCATGGCCTTGGCCGTCTCGACCTCGACGACCGGCTGGTCGATGGCGACGACGTCCCCGACGTCCACCAGCCAGCGCACGATCTCCGCCTCGGTGAGGCCTTCGCCGAGGTCCGGCAGCTTGAACTCCAGCACCTGGGCCATCAGCTCTGTGCCTCCCACTGCAGTCGCGCCACGGTGTCCAGGATCCGGTCCACGCCCGGCAGGTGGTGCCGCTCCAGCATCGGCGGCGGGTAGGGGATGTCGAAACCGGCCACCCTCAGCACCGGCGCCTCCAGGTGGTGGAAGCACCGCTCCGTGACGCGAGCGGCGATCTCCCCGCCCGGTCCGCCGAAGCCGGACGACTCATGGACGACGACGGCGCGCCCCGTGCGCCGTACCGACGCGCAGACCGTCTCGTCGTCGAAGGGCACCAGCGACCGCAGGTCGACGACCTCCAGGTCCCAGCCCTCCGCCTGCGCGGCCTCGGCGGCCTCCAGGCACACGGGCAGGGACGGCCCGTAGGTGATGAGGGTGGCGCTGCGGCCCGTCCGCCGCACGACCGCGCGCCCTATCGGCTCGACCGGGTCGGGCGCGTCCGGCGACCACTGGGCCTTCGACCAGTACAGCCGCTTGGGCTCCAGGAAGACGACCGGGTCGTCGGAGGCGATCGCCGCCCTCAGCAGCCCGTAGGCGTCGGCGACCGTCGCGGGCGTGACGACATGGAGCCCCGGAGTCGCCATGTAGTACGCCTCGGACGAGTCGCTGTGGTGCTCGACGCCGCCGATCCCGCCGCCGTACGGCACACGCACCACGATCGGCAGCGGCATCGTGCCCCTGGTCCGGTTCCGCATCTTCGCGACATGGCTGAGCAGCTGTTCGAACGCCGGGTAGGCGAAGGCGTCGAACTGCATCTCGACGACCGGCCGCAGCCCGTACATCGCCATGCCGACGGCCGTGCCCAGGATGCCCGCCTCGGCCAGGGGGGTGTCCCTGCAGCGGTCCTCGCCGAACTCCTTGGCGAGCCCGTCGGTGACCCGGAAGACACCGCCGAGCGTGCCGACGTCCTCTCCCATGACGTGGACGGACGGGTCCTCGGCCATCGCGTCGCGCATGGCGCGCTGGAGCGCCTGCGCCATGGTCGCGGGCTTGGTGGCGGGCTTGGGCGCCGCGTTCGCCACGGTCGTCATCGTGCCTCACCCTCGGCTTCGAGCTCGGCGCGCAACTGGGCCGCCTGCTCCCGCAGTTGTGCCGTCTGCTCGGCGTACACATGCGCGAACAGGTCCATCGGGTCCAGCTCGGCGTCCGCGTTCATCCGCTCCCGCAGCCGCGCCGCCATCGTCTCGGCGTCCTCGGCCGCCTGCCGTATGCCGTCCTCGTCGAGGAGGCCGCGCTCGGTCAGCTCGTGCTCGAGCAGCCGGATCGGGTCGTGCTCCCTCCACGCCTCGACCTCGCTGTCGCCGCGGTACCGGGTCGCGTCATCGGCATTGGTGTGGGCGTCGATGCGGTACGTCACGGCCTCGACGAGCGTGGGACCGCCTCCGCGCCGCGCGCGGGCGACGGCCTCGGAGAGCACCTGGTGCACGGCCGCCGCGTCATTGCCGTCGACGAGCCGGCCCGGCATCCCGTACCCGACGGCCTTGTGGGCCAGGGACGGGGCCGCGGTCTGCTTGGCGAGCGGCACGGAGATCGCGAAGCCGTTGTTCTGTACGAGGAAGACGACCGGGGCCTGCCAGACCGCCGCGAAGTTCAGCGCCTCGTGGAAGTCGCCCTCGCTGGTGCCGCCGTCGCCGACCATCGCGAGGGCCACCACGTCGTCGCCCTTGAGGCGGGCCGCGTGCGCCAGGCCCACGGCGTGCGGCAGCTGGGTGGCGAGCGGCGTGCAGAGCGGCGCGACGCGGTGCTCGTGCGGGTCGTACCCGGTGTGCCAGTCGCCCCGCAGCAGGGTCAGCGCCTGTACGGGGTCGAGGCCGCGTGCCACGGCGGCGAGGGTGTCACGGTACGAGGGGAAGAGCCAGTCCCTGTCCTCCAGCACCAGGGCGGCGGCGACCTCGCAGGCCTCCTGGCCCGTGCTCGACGGGTAGACCGCCAGCCTGCCCTGCTTGGTGAGGGCCGTCGCCTGCGTGTTGTACCGGCGGCCGCGCACCAGCTCGGCGTAGAGCCTGCGCAGCAGCTCGGGCGCGAAGCCGGCCGCGGCGTCCGTGCCCAGCACCCGGTACGGCTCGGGGTCCGGGAGCAGCGGTGCGGGGTCGGTACGCGGCTTCCACGCCGGGGGCGGGGTGGGCCGGTAAGGGGCGGCACCTGGCAGCTCTTGGACCGTCATGACAGCACCTCCTCGTGGGAGCGGGCATATAGACCCGAAGGGGGACGCGACTGTGACGCGCCTCACCTACCGATTGTTCGGTCGTGGCGGCATTTTGGCTACAGGTGCCTTCGGTCTGTGGACAAACGGTTCTCCACAGCCTGGGATAGAGACAGGTCGTCCATGGATGAGAGGCGGGGGGACATGGCAGCTGAACAAATGGCCGACGGCAGGGATCAGGGCGGGCCAAATGACGAGCCTCAGGCGCCGCCGCGGCCGCTCGACGCGATCGACCGCGACATCCTCCGTATCCTCCAAACGGATGGCCGCGCCTCGATACGCTCCGTGGCCGACCGCGTCCATGTGTCACGCGCGAACGCCTACGCACGGATCAACCGGCTCATCGAGGACGGGGTGATCCGCGGCTTCAGCGCCCGTGTCAACCACGAGCGGGCGGGTCAGGGCGCCTCCGCGTACATCACGCTGAAGATCGTGCAGAACTCCTGGCGCACGGTCCGCGAGCAGCTCCAGGCACTGCCGGGAGCGGCACACATCGCCCTGGTCAGCGGCGACTTCGACGTGCTGCTGCTGGTGCACACGCCGGACAACCGCACCTTGCGCGAACTGGTCCTGACCAGGCTCCAGGCGATCCCGGAGGTGCTCTCCACGCGCACGCTGCTGGTCTTCGAGGAGACGGACCTCAATCGGCGGCCCCTGACGGACGAGCTCTGAGGGCCCGGCTGACGGCCCGGCTCTGAACGGCCCGGCTGACGGCCCGGTGACGGCCCGGCTCTGACGGAGCCCTTTGGCGGAGGGCCCCGGCGGAGCGTCCCTGACGGACGGGGTCTCACGGCACCGCCCCGCCGGGGCGTTCGGTCACGGGCCGGGGGCATGACCTTCGGAGACGGCGTTACGTCATGACGTTCGGTGGCCGGGGCTCAGCCATGACCTTCGGAGCCGGCGGTCAGCCGGCCGTTCCGCGACCGGCTTCAGGGGCTCGTGCGCAGGCCGTCGAAGGCCAGGTGGACGACCGTCTCGATGACCTGCCGGCGCTCGGCGTCACCGCCCGGCTGCGGCCGGTACCACTCCACCAGCGAGTTGACCATGCCGAAGAGCAGCCGGGTGGCGAGCCGTATGTCCACGTCGGCGCGCAGGTCGCCGTCCGCGGCGGCGGCCTTGAGCAGGTCGGCGACCCGGTGGTCGAACTCGCGACGGCGTTCCAGGGCCCACCGCTCGGTCTTGGTGTTACCGCGTACGCGCAGCAGCAGCGTCACGTACGGCAGTTCGTCCATCAGGACCTCGACGGTGCGCCGGGTCACGTGCTCGACCCGCTCGATGGCCCGTCCATGCGCGGCGCCGGGCTCGTCGAGGACCGCGAAGAGGCCGTCGAGCGCCCGGCTGACGGCACGCCGCAGCAGTTCCTCCTTGCCCGCGACATGGTGGTAGATCGAGGACTTGGAGATACCGGCCGCCTTGGAGAGATGCTCCATGGAGGTCCCGTCGTAACCGCGCTCATTGAAGACGCGGACGGCGACGGAGAGCAGCGTCTCGGGGGTGTACGTGTCGCGCTTGGCGGTGGTCATCGGCTGTCCTGGTCCTTCATGGCGGCCCTCTCCTCGTGGTCCTTGCGGGCGATGCCGAGGCAGGGGGCGTAGCGGCCGGTCGGGTAGCGCTCGTGCAGGGCACGCAGCATGTCGGCCACGTACTCGTAGCCGAGCAGGGCGCCCCACTCCAGCGGCCCGGCCGGGTAGTTGACGCCGAGTCGCATGGCCGTGTCGATGTCCTCGGCGGAGGCCACGCCACGCTCGACGGCGTCGACGGCGAGGTCGACCAGCATCGCGACCGTACGGGCGACGATCATGCCCGGCACGTCGCCGATCACCGTGACGTCCTTGCCGAGCGCCTGGAAGAGGCCGATGGCCTCCTGGAGGGTTTCGGGCGCGGTGGCCGGGGCGGTGGAGAGGGCGATGCGGGTGGCGGTCGTGTAGTCGTGGGCGAGGTCGAAGAAGACGACCTCCTCGTCCACGTACTCGAAGAGCGACTCGCCGTGGGCGAGCATCAGCCGGCCGCCGCCCGGCAGGGTGAGGTGGTGGCCGTGCTTGCGGCGGCGGACCTTGATCCCGGCGCGCTCGATCATGCCGACGAGGGGCTCGGCATGGCCGAGGCGGCCGTGGACGGTGACCGCGGCGGGCGCGGGTGCGGGAGCCTCGGTGGGAACCGCCGGCCGCTCGGCCCCCTCGGCGTACGGGTACCAGCCCTGGCCCGTCTTGCGGCCCAGCCGCCCGGATTCGACCAGGCGCCGCTGCGCGAGGGACGGGGTGAACTTCGGGTCCTGGTAGAAGGCCTCCCAGACGGACCGGGTGACGGCCTCGTTGACGTCCTGCCCGATCAGGTCGGTCAGCTCGAAGGGGCCCATCCTGAAGCCGCCGCACTCGCGCAGGACCGCGTCAATGGTGGCCGGGTCGGCGGCCCGCTCCTCGTACAGGCGCAGCGCCTCCGCGTAGAAGGGGCGGGCGACGCGGTTGACGATGAAGCCCGGGGTGTCGGCGCAGCGCACCGGCGTCTTGCCCCACTCCTTCGCGGTGGCGTACGCGCGCGTGGCGGCGGTTTCGGCGGTGGCGAAGCCGCTGACGACCTCGACCAGCGGGAGCAGCGGGGCGGGGTTGAAGAAGTGCATGCCGACGAAACGGCCGGGCAGCCGCAGCGCTCCGGCGATGGCGGTGACGGAGAGCGACGAGGTGTTGGTGGCGAGCAGGCAGTCGTCCGGGACGATCTTCTCCAGTGCGGCGAAGAGCTCCTGCTTGACGTCGAGCCGCTCGACGATCGCCTCGATCACCAGCGCGGCGTCGGCCAGGCCGTCGAGGGCGTCCGCCACGTGCAGCCGGCCGGCCGCCGCGTCCCGCTCGACCGGCGACATCCGGCCCTTCTCGACGAGTCGGCCGAGCCGTCCGGTGATGGCTTCGGCGGCCTGCCGGGCGCGGTCGGGCACCGTGTCGTGGAGGCGTACGGGGTGCCCGGCGACCAGGGCGACCTGGGCGATCCCCTGACCCATGGTGCCGGTGCCCACGACAGCGACGGTACGGCTCCGCTCGATGGCCATGTTGTCGGTCATGACAGTGATCCTCCCCGATGAGTTGTCCACAGGTTCGGGAGGCCCCCTTGTCCCGACCGATCGTTCGGTTACTCTAGCTCTGTCCGCCTGTCCCTGCCCAGCTCGACGAGGAGTTGGTCCGCCATGGCCGCCGCTCAGCTCACCACCGACCACCTGACCGAGAGGCACCGCTCCACGCTGGAACAGGCCCTCGAAGCCATCCGCACGCGGGCCTACTGGTCCCCGCACCCCGAGCACCCGAAGGCGTACGGGGAGAACGGCTCGCTGAGCGCCGCCGACGGCCTCGATGCCCACAAGGCCACTCTCGGCGCCCGCTTCGAGCTGGACCAGCCGGGCACGGACGGCTGGACGGGCGGTGAGGTCTCGCCGTACGGCCCGGAGCTCGGCGTGGAGTATCCGCACGCCGACGTGGACGTCCTGCTGCCGGCGATGCGCGTCGGCATGGGCGCCTGGCGGGACGCCGGCCCCGAGACCCGCGCCTTGATCTGCCTGGAGATCCTGTCCCGCATCAGTGCCCGTACGCACGAGTTCGCGCACGCGGTGATGCACACCAGCGGGCAGGCTTTCATGATGGCGTTCCAGGCGGGCGGGCCGCACGCGCAGGACCGCGGCCTGGAGGCGGTGGCGTACGCGTACGCCGAGCAGGTCCGCACCCCGCTGGTCGCCGACTGGTCCAAGCCGCAGGGCAAGCGGGACCCGCTGGAGCTGCGCAAGTCCTTCACGCCGGTGGGGCGCGGCATCTCCCTGCTGATCGGCTGCAACACCTTCCCGACGTGGAACGGTTACCCGGGGCTGTTCGCCTCCCTGGCCACGGGCAACCCGGTGCTGGTCAAGCCGCACCCCCGCGCCGTGCTCCCCCTCGCCCTGACCGTACGAGTGGCGCGCGAGGTGCTGGCCGAGGCGGGCTTCGACCCGAACCTGGTCGCGCTGGCCGTCGAGCGGCCGGGCGAGGGCATCGCCAAGGACCTGGCCGTCCGCCCGGAGATCCGGATCATCGACTACACCGGCTCCACCTCCTTCGGCGACTGGCTGGAGGCCAACGCCCGGCAGGCGCAGGTCTACACGGAGAAGGCGGGCGTCAACACGGTCGTCGTCGACTCGACCGACGACTACAAGGGGATGCTGTCCAACCTGGCCTTCTCGCTGTCCCTGTACAGCGGCCAGATGTGCACCACCCCGCAGAACCTGCTGATCCCCCGCGACGGCATCACGACGGACACCGGCCCCAAGTCGTACGACGAGGTGGTCGCCGACCTCGCGGCCGCGGTGTCCGGACTGCTCGGCGACGACGCCCGGGCGAACGCCCTGCTGGGCGCCATCGTCAACCCGGACGTGAAGGCCCGGCTGGAGGCGGCCGCGGGTCTCGGCGAGGTCGCCCTGGCCTCGCGCGACGTGGCCAACCCCGACTTCCCCGACGCGGTCGTCCGCACGCCCGTCCTGGTCAAGCTGGACGGCTCCAAGCCGGACGCGGAGGCGGCGTACATGTCCGAGTGCTTCGGCCCGGTCGCCTTCGCCGTCTCCGTCGAGTCGACCACCGACGCGCTGGAGCTGCTGCGGCGCACGATCCGCGAGAAGGGCGCGATGACGGTCGGCGCGTACACCACCTCACCGGACGTCGAGCGGGCCGTCGAGGAGGTCTGCCTGGAGGAGTCGGCG
The DNA here is from genome assembly GCF_040300825.1 of Streptomyces sp. NPDC000229. Classification (NCBI taxonomy): domain Bacteria; kingdom Bacillati; phylum Actinomycetota; class Actinomycetes; order Kitasatosporales; family Streptomycetaceae; genus Streptomyces; species Streptomyces sp. NPDC000229. The sequence continues at coordinate 14,319 of NZ_JBEPEL010000005.1, read as the reverse complement.
CAGCTCTCGCTGAACCTGACGGGCGGGGTGTACGTCAACCAGACCGCGGCGTTCTCCGACTTCCACGGCTCGGGCGGCAACCCCGCGGCGAACGCCGCCCTGTGCGACAGCGCTTTCGTGGCGAACCGCTTTCGGGTCGTCGAGGTGCGCCGCCCGGCGTGACGGCTCCCGGGGGCAGGCCCCCGGCTGGGGGTCCCCTCTGGACGAAGCCCTAGGGGGAGATCTCCGCGTACCGCTGCACCCAGGCGTGCATGGCGATCGCCGCGGCCGCACCCGCGTTGATCGACCGGGTGGAGCCGAACTGGGCGATCGAGCAGACCATCGTCGCGTGCTTGCGGGCCTCCTCGGTGAGGCCCGGGCCCTCCTGCCCGAACAGCAGGACGCAGCGGCGCGGCAGCTCGGTCCGCTCCAGCGGCACGGCGCCGGGGAGGTTGTCGATCCCGATGATCGGCAGTTCCTCGGCGGCCGCCCAGGCGGTCAGCGACTCGGTGTCCGGGTGGTGGCGCACATGCTGGTACCGGTCGGTGACCATGGCGCCGCGCCGGTTCCAGCGGCGCCGGCCGACGATGTGGACCTGCTTCGCGAGGAAGGCGTTGGCCGTCCGGACGACGGAGCCGATGTTGAAGTCGTGGCCCCAGTTCTCGACAGCCACATGGAAGTCGTGGCGCCGGGTGTCCAGGTCGGCGACGATCGCCTCCCGCCTCCAGTACCGGTAGCGGTCGACGACATTGCGCCGGTCGCCGTCGGCGAGCAGCGCGGGGTCGTACCGCTCGTCCTCCGGCCAGGGCCGGGGGTGCGGACCGACGCCGATCTCGGGGCCGTAACCGTCGTCGTACTGGAGTGGGGTCTCGCTGCTCACCCCACGAGGGTACGGGGGGCGGGCTCCCCGCCGTCGTGCCGCTGCTGCGGGAGCACTTTCCCGGTCCGCGGCAGCAGCCGCTCCCCGCCGCGCCGGACGCGGGCGCCCAGCCGGACCAGGAAGACCGTCGGCAGGAAGACGGCATCGGCGGCAATCATGGCGAGCGAGAAGAACGGCAGCCCGAGCAGCAGCGCGATACCGGCGTGCTCGAGCATCATCGCCACCAGCAGGACGTTCTTGACCCGCCGGTTGAACAGCGTGAAGGGGAAGGCGACCTGCACGATGACCGTGCCGTACGTCACGAGCATGACCATCACACCACTGGCGGCGAGCAGGTCGGAGAGGAACGGCCAGGGGGTGAAGTAGTCCAGCTTGAGCGGGTAGTACAGCGCGGTGCCGTCCTGCCAGCGAGACCCCTGGATCTTGTACCAGCCGGCTGTGGCGTAGATCAGGCACACCTCGGCCATGATCACGGCGAGCGTGGCGTTGTGGACGAGATTGGCGAGGACATCGGCCAGGACGCGCGGCTGGCCCGGCGCGTACCGGCACACCAGCCACCACACCCCCTGCGCGGCCCACAGCAGCCACAGCAGCACCAGCAGCCATGGCTCGCCGGTCCGGTCGAGGAACAGCGTCGCCGCCACCAGGCCGAAGGCGAGAACCGACCACATCACCGGCCCCAGCGGGTCGCGCACGGCATCCGAGCGCGCCGCACGGCGGGCGTCGAGGGACCAGACCTGGCTGCACCGGGTCAGGACGAGGTAGATGGCCATCAGGTGGATGACGTTGTCACCGCCGTCGCCCATGAAGATCGAGCGGTTCTGCAGCGACAGCACGCCCACCATGAACAGCACCGACATGGTGCGGGTGCGCCAGCCGATCAGCAGCAGGACGCTGGACAGCACGGCGAGGGCGTAGACGCTCTCGAACCAGAGGGGACTGTCCGACCACATCAGGACCGTGAAGGCGTGGTTGTTCGCGATGAGCTGCTGGCCCATCTCCCACGACCAGGGGCCGTCCGGTCCGTACAGCTCGTGGCGGTTGGGGAACTCGCGCAGCAGGAACAGCAGCCAGGCGGCGGAGAAGCCGATGCGTACGACAGCGGTCTGGTACGGGCCGAGGGCCGTGCCGGTGACCTGCTGGACGGCGCGGGCGAGCCGGCGGTCGAGCGGCTCGGTGCGGGCGCGGGCATTGCTCGGGTTCACTTGTCCGCCTCCGTACGGCCGCCGCTGATACCACCGGGCAGGTCGGCCGCTGTCACGGTCCACCACGGGAGCACCCGGTAGTAGGGCCGGGTGTCGGTCTTCTCGTCGCTCCACACCGGGGCCTCGACGCCCTGGGTGGCGGAGCGCAGCTGTATCCGCTCGATCCTGCCGCCGAGCCGGTGCCCTTCGAGCCGCAGCATGGCGATGCGCCGGATGTAGCGCTCGGAGAGCTGCCCGCGCATCCCGTTGGGGCGGTTGTCGTTGGTGTGCGAGTTCACGTAGAAGTCCCAGCCCCGGCGGAGCTCGTTCTGGTTCACATGGCTGGGGAAGAGGTTGCCCCGGATCGCTTCGCCGTCGTCGGCGGAGAGGTCGATCCACCCGGTGGTCCTCCGCCCGCCGTCGCTCCCCACGACCTCGGCGCGGACGTGGACGGCGATGTTCTGCTGGAGGGGGTTGGGTGCGAAGAGCTTCCAGTTCTGCTCGAACTCGGGGAAGACCCAGTCGTCCACGGCCTTGCCGTGCTGCTTGGTGAGCGTGTTCGAGGGCGCGACGTGCAGAAACGCCATGGCCAGGTGGACGCAGGCGAACATCCCCACGACGGCGAGTGAAACGGCCGCCACGACCTGGTACGGCAACGACAACGCGGCCACCCCGACGGCTCCCGCCCGGGCGCCTGCGGTCCCCGCCTCCCCCGGCCCATACGCGGCCGGGCCACCAACTGCCCCGGCCGGCACGCTTCCGTGCTCCGGCGGCCCCCCGTCGCCCTCCGCCGCACGCCCGCGCCCGCCCTGCCGGGCGGCCGGGGCCTCCGGGCGGGGGGCGGCGGGGTGGGGGTCGGGCCCGGAGTCGGGGGCGGTGGCGGAGTCGCGGTCGGGCCCGGAGTCGGCGTCGGCGGAGTCGGGGGCGGTGGCGGAGTCGGGCGTGGACCAGGACGGGATGGCGGCCTGCGGGCGACGGGTCCGGGTGGGTGCCGGGTCGGCGGCCGTGGGGGCGGGGCTCCGCTCCGGGGCCGCGGTGGAGGGCGACGCGGGGTCGGGGGACCGGGGCGTCGCTCGATCGGCGTAAGGGCCAACCGGAGATGTGCGGGCGGGATCCGGGGCCGGGGCGGGCCCCTGTTCGGGGCCGGATTCCGGGCCGGGGACGGCGGAGGGCGTGGCTTCGGCGGGAGAGGTCACACCCTCGGAGCCTTCCGTGTCGGTGGCGCGCCCGGCGCGGCCCCCGGCCTCCTTGTCGTACGAGTCCATCCCGCCCCGTTCCCGTTCCCCATCAATCAGCCGGAGTTATCCACAGGGTTGACACCATACGGGCCGCCGACTCACCATTGAAGTCATTCAACCGAACGATCGGTCGGTAGGGGGCCCGATGACGGCAGTGACTGCGGACACGCAGGAGGCGTACGAGGCGGTGTTCGACGCCACCGTGGCCGCCGACGAGCGGATCGAGCCGCGCGACTGGATGCCGGAGGCGTATCGCGCCACGCTCGTCCGGCAGATCGCCCAGCACGCGCACTCCGAGATCATCGGCATGCAGCCGGAGGCGAACTGGATCACTCGCGCGCCCTCGCTCCGGCGCAAGGCGATCCTGATGGCCAAGGTGCAGGACGAGGCCGGGCACGGCCTGTATCTCTACAGCGCCGCCGAGACCCTCGGCACGAGCCGCGACGAGCTGCTCGACAAGCTCCACACCGGTCGCCAGAAGTACTCTTCGATCTTCAACTACCCCACGCTGACCTGGGCCGACGTCGGCGCCATCGGCTGGCTCGTGGACGGCGCCGCGATCACCAACCAGGTGCCGCTGTGCCGCTGCTCCTACGGCCCGTACGCGCGCGCGATGGTGCGGATCTGCAAGGAGGAGTCGTTCCACCAGCGCCAGGGGTACGAATCGCTCCTCGCCCTCTCCCGGGGGACCCCGGAGCAGCACGCGATGGCCCAGGACGCGGTGAACCGCTGGTGGTGGCCGTCGCTGATGATGTTCGGCCCGCCGGACGACGAGTCGTCGCACTCGGCCCAGTCCATGGCCTGGAAGATCAAGCGGCACTCGAACGACGAGCTGCGCCAGCGGTTCGTCGACATCTGCGTCCCCCAGGCGGAGGCGCTGGGCCTCACCCTCCCCGACCCCGACCTCCGGTGGAACGAGGAGCGCGGGCACTACGACTTCGGCCCGATCGACTGGACCGAGTTCTGGGACGTCCTCAAGGGCAATGGGCCCTGCAACGAACAGCGCATCACCCAGCGCCGCCGCGCCCACGAGGAAGGCGCCTGGGTCAGGGAGGCCGCGGCGGCGTACGCGGCGAAGCACGGGGAGGCGACGGCATGACGACCAGCGACTGGCCGCTGTGGGAGGTGTTCGTGCGCTCGCGCCGCGGGCTGTCCCACACGCACGCGGGAAGCCTCCACGCACCGGACGCGCAGATGGCGCTCCGCAACGCACGCGACCTGTACACCCGCCGCAATGAGGGCGTCTCCATCTGGGTGGTGGCGTCCACGGCGATCACCGCCTCTTCGCCCGACGAGAAGGACCCGTTCTTCGAGCCTTCCGCGGACAAGCCCTACCGGCACCCGACCTTCTACGAGGTCCCGGAGGGGGTGAAGAACCTGTGACCGCCACCGTGAACACCGCCGCGGCGCTCGCCCTCGGCGACGACGCGCTGGTGCTGTCCCACCGGCTGGGGGAGTGGGCGGGGCACGCCCCCGTCCTGGAGGAGGAGGTCGCGCTCGCCAACATCGCGCTGGACCTGCTGGGCCAGGCACGGGTTCTGCTGTCTTTCGTCGGGGACGAGGACGAGCTGGCGTATCTGCGCGAGGAGCGGGCTTTCCGCAATGTGCAGCTGGTCGAGCAGCCGAACGGCGACTTCGCCCACACCATCGCCCGGCAGTTGTACTTCTCCACCTACCAGCGGCTGCTGTACGGCCGGCTGGCGGCAGCCGGCGACGGTGGCGGTGAGCTGACCGGGCTCGCGGCGAAGGCCGTCAAGGAAGTCGCGTACCACCAGGACCACGCCGAGCAGTGGACGCTGCGGCTGGGTGACGGCACCGCCGAGAGCCATGAGCGGATGCAGCGCGCCTGCACGGCACTGTGGCGCTTCACGGGCGAGGTGTTCCAGCCGTTGGAGGGGCTGGACGTCGACTGGCAGGAGCTGGAGTCCGACTGGCTGGCCTCGGTGACAGCGGTCATGGAGCGGGCCACGCTGTCCGTGCCGGAGGGCCCGCGCACGGGAGCGTGGAGCGCCGGTGCGGGACGCCAGGGCCTGCACACCGAGAGCTTCGGCCGGATGCTCGCCGAGATGCAGCACCTGCACCGCAGCCACCCGGGGGCGTCATGGTGACCGGTACGGCGGACATGACGGCGCTGGAGGCGGAGCTGAGCCGGCTGGCCGGCTCGGTTCCCGACCCCGAGCTGCCGGTACTGACGCTGGAGGAGCTGGGCGTGCTGCGTGGGGTGCACGTCCTCGCCCCCGGCCGGGTGAAGGTCGAGCTGACACCGACGTACACCGGCTGCCCCGCCGTCGAGGCAATGTCCTCGGACATCGAGCGTGTGCTGCACGAGCACGGCATGGAGGAGGTCTCCGTCGTCACGGTCCTCTCCCCGGCCTGGTCGACCGACGACATCAGCGCGGAAGGGCGCCGCAAGCTCGCCGAGTTCGGCATAGCGCCACCCCGCCATCAGGGTGCCGGCGGCGGGCCGGTGCCGGTCACGCTGGCCATCCGCTGCCCGCACTGCGGCTCGACCGAGACGGAGCTGCTGAGCCGCTTCTCCTCCACCGCCTGCAAGGCGCTGCGCCGCTGCACCGCCTGCCGTGAACCGTTCGACCACTTCAAGGAGTTGTAGATGTTCCATCCGCTCCGGGTGAGCGAGGTCGAGCGGCTCACGGACGACTCGGTCGCCGTCACCTTCGCGGTACCGCCCGAGCTGCGCGAGGCCTTCCGCCACATCCCCGGCCAGCATCTCGCCCTGCGGCGCCAGAGCACGAGCGGCGAAGAGATCCGCCGTACGTACTCGATCTGCTCCCCCGCCGCCCCCCAAGGCGAGGACCCGGTTCTCCGCGTCGGCATCAGGCTGGTGGACGGCGGTGAGTTCTCCACGTACGCGCTCAAGGAACTCACGGTCGGTGACACGGTCGAGGTCATGGAGCCGATGGGCCGGTTCCTCCTGCCGCCGCGCCCCGGGCACTTCGCGGCGATCGTGGGCGGCAGCGGGATCACCCCCGTGCTGTCCATGGTCTCGACGCTGCTGGCCCGCGAACCCGAGGCCCGGTTCTGCCTCATACGCAGTGACCGTACGGCGGCCTCGACGATGTTCCTGGAGGAGGTCGCCGACCTGAAGGACCGGTATCCGGGCCGCTTCCAGCTGGTGACCGTGCTGTCGCGGGAGGAGCAGCAGTCGGGTCTGCCGTCCGGGCGGCTGGACCAGGAGCGGCTGGCCGCGCTCCTTCCCGCGCTGCTTCCGGTGAGCGAGGTGGACGGCTGGTTCCTGTGCGGGCCGTTCGGGCTGGTCATCGGTGCCGAGCGGGCACTACGGGGGCTGGGCGTGGACCGTGGCCGTATCCACCAGGAGATCTTCCACGTGGACGACGGTTCGGCGCCCGCCGCCGTGCGGGTGGCCGCGGTGCCGGCGCACGCCACGCTCACCGCCACTCTCGACGGCCGGTCGGGCACCTGGCCGGTGCAGGAAGGGGAGTCGCTGCTGGAGACGGTGCTCCGGAGCCGCTCGGACGCGCCGTACGCCTGCAAGGGCGGCGTCTGCGGCACCTGCCGCGCGTTCCTGGTCACCGGCGAGGTCCGGATGGACCGCAACTACGCCCTGGAAGCGGAGGAGACCGACGCGGGTTACGTACTGGCCTGCCAGTCCCACCCGGTGACGCCGGAGGTGGAACTCGACTTCGACCGCTGAGTACGTCGTCTCGGCACCATTCCCTTCCCCTAGAACCTGTTCTATCTTGACGGTCCGTCAGATGAAGTGGGCGCGCGGGGAGGCAGGGGCTGTGGACTTCACCTTCAGCGAGGAACAGCAGGCGGCCGTCGAAGCGGCGAAGGCGGTCTTCTCGGGCGTCGCGCCCGATGGCGTACCGAGCCCGGCGCTCACAGCGGGCGCGGTGGCCCAGGAGTTCGACCGGGCGCTGTGGGCCAGGCTCGCGGCGGCAGACCTGCTGAGTCTGGTGCTCGCGCCCCGGCACGGTGGCGCGGGCCTGGACCCCATCGCTCTCTGCCTGGTGCTGCGCGAGTCCGCCAAGGTGCTGGCGCGCGTGCCACTGCTGGAGACCAGTGCGGTCGCGATGGCCTTGGAGCGCTATGGGGACGCCGACTTGGCCGGCGAACTGCTCCCCCGGATCGGCCGTGGCGAACGGGTGCTCACGGTCGGCGCCCATGGCCGAAGCGGCCACGATCCGGCGGAACTGGCGGTGACGGCCCGCCGGGACGGCAACCGCTGGGTGCTCGACGGGATGCAGACCAGCGTCCCGTGGGCGCGGTGCGCGGACCGTATCGCGATACCGGCGCACACCCCCGGGGGCCACGCGGTCATCGCCCTGGTGCCCCGCGACCACGAGGGCGTCACCCTCGCGGACCAGGTCTCCACGAGCGGCGAGTTGCTCGCCGAGGTACGGCTCGACTCCGTGCGGGTCACCGACCGCGAGGTGATCGGCACCGAGGGCGCCTGGGAATGGCTGCGCGGGCTGCTCACCACCGGCACATGCGCGCTGGCGCTGGGGCTCGGCGAGGCCGTCCTCGCGATGACCGGGGCGTACACCGGCAAGCGCGAACAGTTCGGGCACCCGATCGCGACCTTCCAGGCCGTGGCCGTCCAGGCCGCCGACCGTTACATCGACCTGCGGGCCATGGAGGTGACCCTCTGGCAGGCGGCCTGGCGGATCGGCTCGGGCGCCTCCGGAGCGCTCCCCGCCGCCGGGGACATCGCGGTGGCGAAGATCTGGGCCTCCGAGGGCGTACGGCGAGTCGTGCAGACGGCCCAGCACCTGCACGGCGGCTTCGGCGCGGACACGGACTACGCGCTGCACCGCTACCACGCCTGGGCCAAGCAACTGGAACTGTCCCTCGGCCCGGCCGCCGCCCACGAGGAGGCGCTCGGCGACCTCCTGGCCGCTCACCCCCTGGCCTGACCGCGGCCCGGCCCCCGACTGGTCCGCTGGTCCGCCGAACTGTTCCGCAGGCCTGGCCCACGGCACGAGCCGCCACCCTGACCCACCGGCCTGGCGCACCGGGCGGGCGGGCCGGTGAGTCGGTGGGTCGGCGGGTCGGCCTGACCGCTTACGCCGACCGCCGGCTGTCCGTGGGCCGGCCCCGCCGAGCTGTCCGTGGGCCGGCCCCGTCGGCTGTTCGTGCGCCCGCCCGCCGAGCTGACCCGCCCAGGGCGGCCCCGGCCGGCCATCAGCCTGACCCGCCGGGCCAACTGCCGGGCTCGACCCGCCGCGCGGACCTGCCTGACCCGCCGGACCAATCGTCCTCCTCGACCCACCGCGCAGGACCGCCTGACCCGCGGGCCTGACCGACCCGCCGCGCAGGACCCGCCTGGCCCCCGGACCTGGCCGACCCACCGCGCGGACCTGCCTGACCCGCCGGACCAACTACCCGCCTCGACCCACCGCGCAGGACCGCCTGGCCTCCGAGTCGGCCGGCGGCCCGGCCGGAACCCGCCCGGCCGCCGATCTGATCCGCCTGGCCGGCTGGTCCACGGGGCCTGCCCCGCGCTACAGAACGACGGCGGGGCTGCCGTTGTCGGTGACCATGGGGCGGCCGGCGCCTTCCCAGGCGAGCATGCCGCCGTCGATGTTCACGGCGTCGATGCCCTGCTGCACCAGGTACTGGGTCACCTGGGCCGAACGGCCGCCGACCCGGCACATCACATAGGCGCGGCGCCCGTCGGCGACCGCCTCGGTCACCTCGCCGAACCGGGCCACGAAGTCGCTCATCGGCACGTGCAACGCGCCCTCGACGTGCCCGGCCGCCCACTCGTCGTCCTCACGGACGTCGAGCACCAGTCCGTCGGCCGGCACCGACGCGGCGTCCACGGTGGGCAGCGATGCGAAGTTCATGGATCAGGCCTTCTCTCGTCGGTGGGGGTACATCCCGACGCTACTGCACAACCACTACTGAGCGAGCGCCGCCAGCTCCGCCTCACGCTCGGCGACCTGCGCCAGCAGCTGCTCGGCGATCTCCTCCAGCAGCCGGTCGGGATCGTCGGGCGCCATCCGGAGCATGGCGCCGATCGCGCTGTCCTCCAGGTCCCGCGCCACCACGGTCAGAAGCTCCTTGCGCCGGGCCAGCCATTCGAGCCTGGCGTACAGCTCCTCGCTCTCGCTGAGCTCGGTGGCCGCCGGCGCGGGGCCCGCCGCCCACTCCTCGGAGAGTTCCCGCAGCAGCGCCTCGTCACCACGCCCGTACGCGGCATTGACCCGCGTGATGAACTCCTCCCGCCGCTGCCGCTCCTTCTCCTCACGCGCCAGGTCCGGATGCGCCTTGCGCGCCAGCTCCCGGTAGAGCTTGCGCGCCTCGTCACTCGGCCGGACCCGCTTGGGCGGCTGCACCGGCCGGTCGGTGAGCATCGCGGCCGCCTCGGGGGGCAGGCCGTCGGAGTCCATCCAGTCGCCGAACAGTTCGTCGACGCCCGGCATGGGCATCACCAGCGCCCGCGCCGACTGCGCCTTGCGCACGTCCTCCGGGTCACCGGTGCGGGCCGCCTTCGCCTCCGCGATCAGCGCGTCCAGCTCGTCCAGCCGCGCGTACATCGGGCCGAGCTTCTGGTGGTGCAGCCGGGAGAAGTTCTCCACCTCCACCCGGAACGTCTCCACCGCGATCTCGAACTCGATCAGCGCCTGTTCCGCCGCGCGCACCGCCCGCTCCAGCCGCGCCTCCGGCCGCTCAGCCGCGTCGGCCACGCCGTCGGCCACGCCGGCCGTACCGGCTCCGTCACCGGTCGGGCCACCGGCCACGTCGGCGGTCGGGACGTCGGTCTCGTCGGCGGTCGGGGCACCGGTCACGTCGTCGTTCGGGGTCGTCACCCGACCAGCGTACGGGCGGACGGCCCCGACCCGTCACACCCCCAGCTCGGCGGCTATGCGCCCGCTCCTGACCGCCGCGAGCAGATCGGCGTGATCGGCCTCCGTCCGGTCCGCGTACGCCACGGCGAACCGTGCCACGGCCTCGTCCAGCTCGTCGTTCTTGCCGCAGTACCCGGCGAGGAGCCGGGGGTCGGCGCTGTGCGCGTGCGCCCGGGCCAGCAGGGCACCGGTCATCCGCCCGTAGTCGTCGACCTGGTCGGCCGAGAGCGCCGTCGGGTCCACGCTGCCCTTGCGGTTGCGGAACTGCCGCACCTGGTACGGCCTGCCCTCGACCGTCGTCCAGCCCAGCAGGTTGTCGCTGACCACCTGCATGCGCTTCTGCCCGAGCACCACGCGCTGCCCCTCGTGCGCCACCTCCGCCACGGGGAAGCCCACCCGCGGCAGGTACGGCAGCAGGGCGGAGGGCCGGGCCTCCTTCACCTGGAGCACCAGCGGCTCGCCCCGGTGGTCCAGCAGCAGCACCACGTACGAACGCGTGCCCACGCTCCCGGTCCCCACCACCCGGAACGCCACGTCATGGATCGCGTACCGCGCGAGCAGCGGCAGCCGGTCCTCCGGCAGCGTCTCCACATACGCGCCGAGCGAGGCGGCGACCGCCGCGGCCTCCGCGTCCGGCACTCGGCGCAGCACCGGCGGCGCGTCCACGAAACGCCGCCCGCCGTCCGGGCACTCCTCCGTGGCCTTGGCGGCGAACCGGGCACTGGTGTTGCCGCGCGCCTTCTCCGCCACCCGCTCCAGCGTGCCCAGCAGGTCGCGTGCGTCGGTGTGCGAGACCAGTTCCTCGTCGGCGATCGCGTTCCAGGCGTCCAGGACGGGGAGCTTGGCGAGCAGCCGCATGGTGCGCCGGTAGGCGCCCACCGCGTCGAACGCCGCCGCCCTGCACACGTCCTCGTCCGCGCCCGCCTCCCGACCGGCCAGCACCAGCGACGTCGCCAGCCGCTTGAGGTCCCACTCCCACGGGCCGACCACGGTCTCGTCGAAGTCGTTCAGGTCGATCACGAGCCGGCCGCGCGCATCGCCGTACAGCCCGAAGTTCGCCGCGTGCGCGTCCCCGCATATCTGCGCGCCGATGCCGGTGACCGGCGCACCCGCCAGATCGTGCGCCATCAGCCCGGCGGCGCCGCGCAGGAACGCGAACGGCGTGGCGGCCATCCTGCCCACCCGTATCGGCGCCAGCCCGGGTACCCGCCCCCGGCTCGACTCCTCCACCGCGCGCACGGCGTCCGGCCGCGCGCCGGAGAGCTCCAGCGAGCCGTGCGCCGACCGCGGCACCCGCTCCCGCAGCGCCTTGCCCCGCTCCTTCGGCGAGCCCTCTCCGCGGTCCGCGGACGCGAACCCCGGCACCACCGGTATGCGCTCGCCACCACCGGTTCCGCGCCGCGCCGGCATCGCTGTCCGGATGTCACCCATGAGCCCCGTCCCCGTTCACCATCGCCCAGTTGCCCCAGACGGTACCTCCGCCACCGGCCACCCGTCCCGGCCTGTGGACAACCGGCAGTCCCGGTTCGGACGGCGACCGCCCCCTGCGGCCCGCACGGCGCGCGCTTCGGGGATGTGGAAGGCGCCCAGGTACGCGAGCCCGTGCCGACGCACATCGGCAGCGGTGTCAGCGGATGACCGAGCACATGACGGAGCGGACTCGCGGTACCCGTACCACCACCCGCGTGCGCCCTCCGCGACGGGGCCGAGGGTGAAGCCACCGAGGACGGTGACACAGACCATGCCAACCGGACGCGACGAGTCGGTCGACACCATCCAGCGCGAGTTGACGGCGTTCGCCCGCCGCGCCCGCGCCACGGCCGCGCGGCTCCACCCGGAGCTGTCCCTCGTCTCGTACACGCTGCTCGCGCACATCGACGACCAGCACGGTTGCCGCGCAACCGACCTCGCCGCCCACTACCTGCTCGACAAGTCGACCGTCAGCCGGCAGGTCGCCGCCCTCGAGAAGCTGGGCCTCGTCGAGCGCCGCCCCGATCCCGCCGACCACCGCGTCCAGGTGCTGCACCCCACGGAAGCCGGCACCCGGGTCCTCTCGTCCACCCACGCCAGCCGCCGCGCCGCCTACCAGGAACGCCTCGCCGACTGGTCCACCGAGGACCTCGACCGCTTCGCCGCCTACCTGCTCCGCTACAACCGCAACGCCTGACCTGTCCGGAGAGACCCCGGAAAAGGGAACAGCGCTCGGTGGTACGCGACTGCGGCTGCCGGGCGAGGCGCTCGGCCAAGGCCCCGCCGGGCCGCGGCCGGCACGACGGGGTCGTCGGCCGGGCAATACGGCTGTCTATGAGGGCGTTCCGGTTTTCGCGTGGAGAACGTCGCGCGCCTGCTCCGCGGCGCGGGCGAGGCTCTCGGAGACGAAGTCGAGGAAGCGGGCGACGTTCTCGAGGCGGGTGGCGGCCGGTGTGTCGGGGCCGAGGACGCCGACGCCCTGCCGTGCGGTCTCGACGATCTGGGCGGTGGACCGGACGCTGGCCATCATCGACTGGTACCAGATGTCGTCGTCGACGACATAGCGCTCGCGCCGGCGTTCGTCGCGTTCCCGGCGGATGAAACCCTGGCTGTCGAGGAACGCGATCGCTTTGGAGACGGACGCCGGGCTGACCTGGAGACGCTGGACGAGTTCGGACGCGGTGAGGCTGCCGGAGTCGGTGAGGGTCAGGCAGGCCATCACCCGGGACATCATCTTGGGCATGCCCGAGGCCATGAGGACGGGGGTGAACGTCTCCTCGAACTCCCGTACGGCCTCGGGGTCGCGTCCGTGAGCCTGCGCGGGCAGCTCCATCCCCCGGGGCGCGGCCTGCCTGCGCCGGTGGGCGCGGCGTTCGGTGGCGCGGTGGGCAAGGTCGGCGCGGTAGGCGGCGGGGCCGCCGTTGCGCATCACTTCACGTGTGATCGTCGAGGTCGGACGATCGAGACGTCTGGCGATCTCCGCGTAGGCGAGGCCGTCGGCCAGCCCCAGCGCGATCTGCTGACGTTCCTGCTGGGTGAGCCTGCCTCCCGGCATCGTGGTCTCCTTCGTTCTCCCTGATGCCCCAGGGTAGCGTTCACCCCTATTTCATTGCAACGAGTAGGCCCCACGGTGTTGCATTAAATAGGAGCCCATTGCAACGAATTCTCTGACTTCACCTGCACTGACGCCGATTTCCTGCAACAAGGCTATTGAGCGATCCATGAATGCAACGTAGCGTTTCCAATGTCAGAAACGACGAGCCGAAGGAACGCAGCATGCAGAAGTTCGACACTCCCGCCGCCATCTCCGCCGTCCTCGACATCCCCGCCGGACGCATCCGGTTCATCGCCGCCGACCGGGCCGACACCGTGGTCGAGGTCCTGCCCGCGAACGCCTCGAGCGGCCGAGACGTGAAGGCTGCGGAGCAGACCAAGGTCGAATACGGCGACGGCGTCCTGCGGGTCGAGGCCGCACCGGCGAAGAACCGGATCCTCGGCCACTCCGGATCCATCGAGGTGACCATCCAGCTGCCCGCCGGCTCCCGCGTCGAGGCGAAGGCGGCCAGCGCCGAGATCCGGGGCGTCGGGCGGCTCGGCGACGTCACCTTCGAGGCCGCGCAGGCCACGGTCAAGCTCGACGAGACCGCGAGCGCCCGCCTCACCCTCCTCGCCGGCGACATCTCGGTCGGCCGTCTGGGCGGCCCCGCGGAGATCAGCACTCAGAAGGGCGACCTCCGCATCACCGAGGCCCTGCGCGGCACCGTCGTGCTCCGCACCGAGCACGGCGGGATCTCGGTCGGCGCCGCCAGCGGAGCCTCCGCCTCCCTGGACGCCGGCACCACCTACGGCCGGATCCACAACGCCCTCAAGAACACCGACGGCGCCGCCGCCGACGTGAACATCCACGCGACCACCGCCTTTGGCGACATCACCGCCCGCAGCCTCTGAAGGAGCACCCATCATGACCAACTCGGCCATCGCGGCGAACGGGCTGCGCAAGTCCTACGGCGACAAGGTCGTGCTCGACGGCATCGACCTGTCGGTGCCGGAGGGCACCGTCTTCTCCCTCCTCGGCCCCAACGGCGCCGGCAAGACCACCGCCGTCAAGATCCTGTCCACCCTCATCACCGCCGACGTCGGCGACCTGCACGTAGGGGGCCACGACCTGTCCGCCGACCCGCAGGCGGTCCGCTCCGCGATCGGCGTCACCGGGCAGTTCTCCGCCGTCGACG